>CAZBFW010000101.1:0-9790 GCA_964491135.1 uncultured Phycisphaeraceae bacterium
TGGAGGAGTTCAGCAGCAACGAGGTGGCCATCATCGCCATCGAGGCGCAGAACGTGCTGTCGCCGGAGTCCGTCGCGCTGCTGGCGGAGATCGGCGAGAAGGCCGCGGCGTTGCCGGCCGTGCAGCAGGTCGTTTCCATCGCCAACGTGCCGAGCACCGTGCGGGCCCTGCTGGGTGACCGGATCTGGTCGCACCCGCTGTTTCTGGACAACATCATCAACCGGGACCACACGGCCGCGGCCGTGCTCATCCAGATTGCCGGCGAAGAGCAGCCCGGCGAGGTCCGGAAGCGCACCGTGGCCGCCCTGCGCTCTGTGACCGCCGACACCCAGGCCGCCCATCCGGAAGCGCACGTGGTGCTCGCCGGTCCGTACGTCACGCTGATTGATATGTTCGACTACGTGCAGCGCGACCTGTTGGTGTTCTCGTTTGCGGCGTTCGCGCTGCTCTGCGCGACGTTGTGGCTCGTCTTCCGCCGGACGGTCCCGATGGTCTACGCCCTGCTCGTGGGGGCGTCCGCCACCCTCTGCACGCTGGGTCTGGCCGTCGTGTTCGGCTGGGTGACGTCGCTGATCACGCAGATGATCGTGATCCTGGTGGCGGTGCTGTCCGTGGCCTCATGCGTGCACCTGGCCGCGGCCGCGGAGGAAACCCGCCTGGAAAACTCGTCCGGCGGCCGGCGGGACCAGGCGGCGCGAACGCTGCGGCGGATGCTCGCGCCCTGTACGGCCGTGGTGGCCACGACCGCAGTCGGGTTCGGATCGCTTTGCACGTCGTCCATCTCGCCCGTGCGGCTGCTGGGAGCGCTCATCGTGTTCGGGCTGGGATGGTCGCTGGTGACGGCCTTGTGCGGCTCGGTCGAAGTCGCCGGGCGGGCACCTTCCCCCACGGCGCGAACGCACCTGCCCCGCTGGCTGCGCCGCGTGGGGGCATGGTCGGACCGAAGGCGATGGCGGGTGTTCGGGCTGTTCGCGGCCTCAACGGCGTTCTGCGCGGCGGGCATCGGCCGGTTGAGCTTTGAGAGCGCCTTTCTCGAGAACTTCCGGCCTCACAGCTCCGTGCGGCAATCGTACGAATTCATCGGCGATCACTTCGCGCCGGTGGGGTCGCTGGAGGTCGTCATCCAGACGGCGGACGGCGGCGCGGTCCTGTCGCCCCAGACGCTCCGGACGGCCGACGCCTTCGCCGCCGACGTGGTGCGGCAGTTTGAGCCCATCCGCAAGTCGCAGTCAATCGGCGACCTGTTGACGCTGTTCGGCGCCAGCCTGCCGCAATCCGCACTGGATCTGCGGCTGCGGCTGGCCCTCATCCAGGCCACGGGCGGTCCCGACAACCCGTTGCGCGCGTTTCTCAACGCGGACCGGACGGCCATGCGCATCCAGTTCCGGGCCATCGAGAGCCACGTGTCCGTACCGGACAAGCTGCGGATGGCCGGTGCCGTTCGCCAAATGGCGGAGCAGGCGTTCGGGCCGGGCTTCCGTGTGGAAGTGACAGGGCTTTATTATTTCTACGCCCGGCTCATTGACGGCATGGTGCGTGACCAATACCGGTCCGTGGCCATCACGGTGCCGGCGGTGTTCCTGGTGATGGCCCTGCTGCTGCGGTCGGTGCGGGTGGCCCTGGTGGCCGTCATTCCCAACCTGCTGCCCATGGTGTTCTGCCTGGGGGTGATGGGCTGGTCGGGCATTCCGGTGAATATGACGACGGCCATGATGCTGTCCGTCACGTTCGGAATTGCGGTGGACGATACGCTGCATTACCTCTGGCGGTTCCGCGCCGCGCTGCGGGAGACCGGGGACTACTCGGTGGCCGTGCTTCGGGCGCATGGCGGCGTCGGGCGGGCCTGCGTGTTCACGACGGTGGTGATTGCGGGCGGCTTCTGGATTCTCGTGTTGTCGGAGTTCCTTCCCACCGCCTACTTCGGCGGGCTGGTCGGGTTCACGATGATGGCCGCCCTGGCCGCCGACCTTGTGCTGCTGCCGGCCCTGCTGACGGCCATCCGGCCGTTCCGGGACGGGCGATGACGCTGCCGGCTGCGCCGGGCGCTTGCCCTTGGGGCGGGGCGGCTGATAATCCGCATCATGCGTCGGGCGATTCAACAGCGGCACCGGCGACGTGGCGTTGCCGTCGTGGTGGAGTTGCTCCTGGTGGTGGGGCTTCTGGCCCTGGTTCTGTCCGTTGCCGCCGGGTGGTACCAGTACGTGCTGGATCAGGCGAAGACCCGGCAGGCGGCCGTCATGCTGGCGGCCCTGGATCGTTCGGTGCGGGCCTACGCCGAGGTGTGCGGCGTTTTTCCTCCCGGCCGGCCCGACGGCGACATGCATCGCATGCTGCCCATGCTGCTGTCGGTGCCCGCGGCGAAGGGCCACCTGCAGCCGCTGGTGCCGGCCCTGCTGTTCAGCGTGGACGGCCGGCCGCAGTGCCGCGATCCCTGGGGCTCGCCCGTGCGGTACTTCACCGCGGAGGTCGAGGATCAGACGTTCCGGCGGCGCGTGCAGTGGAACCGCGGCGTGCCCGTTTTTGAGTGCGCCGGGCCGGACCGGCGGTCTGGCGAAGACGACCCGGCCGAACAGGCCGACAACCTCCGGAGCGACGAGCCGCTGGACGTGCGGTCAGCGCCAAAGCCGTCTCCCACCAGCCGGCCGGGCTGAGAACAGAACGACCCGGCGAGGCGTGACGCCGCGCCGGGCCGTGTTGAGTTTGAGTGGTTGCGTCGGCCGCCTTACGGCGCCACGTAGCCCACGTACTCCTCCTGGTACAGCTGGAAGTCGAAGAGGTCCACCGCCCCGTCCTTGTTCTTGTCGAAGACACAGAGACACTTCTGGGGGTGACCGTCCGGGTCCAGTTGGGGGTTCGGATACGCGTCCGGGCCGCTGAAGCAGTCGGCGAAGGCAGCGGTGTCCACGTCGTCCAGCGTACCGCTGTTGTCGTAGTCGAACTCCGTGCAGCCGCAGTAGACGCAGTAGACCAACTGGAATTCGAGGAAGTCCTCGATGTCCACATCGTAGTCCAGGTCGAAGTCAAACGCGCACCGGCACGACAACTCGGCCAGTTCGCCCGGGTCGGTCATGCAGTCCGGAAACTCCAGCGCATCCCGCCAGTTGGCCGGGCCGTCGCCGGTGTAGTCTCCGTTGCCCAGGCCTGGGTAGTCGTCGCAAGTGGGACAGACGTCGGGCGTAGCGCACGCGGTGCCGACTCCCTGGAAGTAGCCGAGGGTCGCCGGACAGCCGCCGGCGGTCGTGTCATTGCAGCCGCCGTCGGGCAGGCAGCAGGCGCCGAGGTCGCAAACGCCGGGGTCGGAGCACGCCGTGCCGGCCCCCTGGTAAACGCCCCCCTCCACCGTGCATTCCGCGGGGGTCATCTCACTGCAGCCACCGCCGGGCAGACAGCAAGCGCCGGGCTCGCAAACGTCGGGATCGGCACAGGCCGTGCCGAGGCCCTGGAAGTTGCCGCCGGCGCTTGCGCACGCGGTGTCGGTCAAGTCACTGCAGCCTCCGCCGGGCAGGCAGCAGGCGCCGGGCTCGCAAATGCCGGGCATCTCACAGGATGAGCCGAAGCCCTGGAACTCGCCGCCAACCGCATCGCACTCGCTGATCGACCCCACCTGACACCCCCCGCCGGGCAGGCAACAGGCGCCCACGGGCAAGCAATCGACCTCTGCACACGTGGCATTGATGGTGAAGCTTCCGAAGGCCAGGAAGCAGGCGTTTTGCGTGGTCTCGGAACAGACGCCTTCGACGCAGCAGGCGCCGATGTCGTCCAGGCAGGGGTTCCCCTCGCACCGCTCCCCGGCAAGCCACACTCGGCTGGGGTACGAGCTGGTGCATGTGGCGAGCGTGGTTTCCGTGCAGGCCAGGCCGTCACAGCACGCGCCACGCGCCACGCAGTTGGCGGTTACGCACAGGCTGCCCTCTCCTTTCCAGACCCCGCCCAGGCCGTCCGGGCTGGGTTGCTCGCACTCGTAGCGGGTAACGTTCGCAGTGCAGCCCGTGCCATCGTACCAGCAGCACGCACCGATGGCCGTCTCGCACGGGCCTTCGTCGCAATGCACGCCGTTGCCCTGGTAAGACCCGTGCGTCAGGCCACACAGGTCCGGGCCCCACTCGTAGCAGCCGGTGCCGGACACCGGGCAGCAGGCTCCCTGTACCGGACATGCCTCCGGCGACCCGGGAGCGGGGCATACCTGGTTCACTCGCCAGCCGGTGCTGTCCAGGGCCTCGCATTCCGACTCGGTCAGAAAATCCACGCAATCGCCGCCGAACAGGCAGCAGGCGCCGGGCGGATCGCAGATGTCACAGTTGGTGTTGTGGCCCCCGTACGTGCCATCGTTCCATGTGCACCACGGCCAACTCGTGATGTAACAGTCGTCCTGGCCGCCAAAGTTGCAGCAGGCCCCGGTACGCAGCGGGCACGTAATATCCTCGCAGCTCAACCCGGGGGCCGAAAACACGCCGCCGCCGGCGGCGCAGAGGTCCGGCGTAATGAGGAACTCGTCCTCGCAAACGGCCCCCAGGCAGCACGCCCCGGGCAGGGGAGTGAAACAGACATCCATGGCAAAGCGGTTCTGACTGGCCACGTAACTCATCGTTTCGGCCGGCGGCGGGACGAAGCTCTCCTTCACTTCGCAGCCGAACACATAGCCGGCGCCGTAGTCCACAACACCGGAACCCTGCGTAACTCTCCAGAACCGGACCGCCGGCGTCTCCCAGCCAACCGCGACCAGGTAATGCCTGCTGGAAGAGGACAAGGTAACTCCGATTTCCGGCGATTCGTACTGAGCGGCCTGGTTGGTCATGAAGACCGTTCGGCTCTGGTACCAAATCCGGGTCCACGTCGGATCGCCGATGGCCCCCTTCTCGTATACCGCAAACCACAGCTTCACCGTCGCGCCGCCGGCCGAATCCACGCGAAGCACCGGGCGAATGCGGCGCAGCACCCGATCCACATGGACATCGATCCGGTTTCCGATGAGCAGCATCGTGGCCGTGTAGCTCGGGTTGGCCCCGGCGATGCCCAGTTCGTAGCAGTCCAGCTCTTCGCGCAAGCCGTCGTCCTCGCTGATGACGGGCGGCGCATCCGGCGTATCGGGCAGGATCAACGGCGTGAGGCCGAAGAGCGGATCGGATGGATCCAGCGGCTCGCCCAGGATCTGCCGCTCCGGGGTTTGTCCGAGGGCGATGCTGATCAGCAGGCACGCCACGACGCCGGCGGCCGCAAGCGTACCGCGTACCGAAAGTCTGCCGGTGTAGCCGTTCATGTTACGCTCCGTATTGTGCCGGTAAGGGGGAGCTACTCCGCTGACACCGGTGTGTCAGCGCGCCTGCCGAATCTGCGTCTGCCGATCCTGACACGACGATTGCACTCGCCTCCCATCCCGGGCGGGACCTCTTTCCTCCATGGTTCGATTATACCCGCTGCAGGACGGCGGTTCTACTCCCTGCGACGGGCCGAGAACCACGCAACTGCCGCTGAGCACGAGCCTTGCCGGAGTGCCGATAACCGGGAACGAGGGGTCGGGGGTCAGGGCGCGGGGGTTGGGGGGCAGAGGTTCTGGGACCTGTCGTTCCTGTGGGACCGGCTCCTGACCGTAGGTCGCCCCGGCGACTCGCCGTGGCGAGCTGTGGGCTGTAGGCTCTGGGAATGGTCCGCATGGCTGACCCTACAATCGAGGGTCCGTCCCTGCGCGCCGGGATCCAGCCGGTCCTCCGCCCGCCCCTCCGCCCCTCCGCCCCTCCGTGCCTTCGTGCCTCCGTGCCTTCTTCCATCAATCCGCCCGTGCCTCTTCGTACTTGCCCACGAACCGCTCGCCGATGCGGTCAAACGGAGCGCGGGAATCGAAGAAGGTCGGCAGCCGGTTGACCGTCTGCTCGAACCGAATGGCCTTGGCATCCGCCTCCGCGACGGACGCAGCCGTTCCGTTATCCGGCCCGCGCAGCGTCCCGTAAATCGTGAACACGTGCGACCGGTTCGTGACCCACTCCTCCAGCCCCACCAGCAGGGCAACGGCCTCCACATAATCCTCCGCGGGGATGCCGGCGCTGACTCCTCGGCCCACCACGCCGTGGTCAAACCGCGTCTCCGGGTAGGCCGTGTTGCCGTTGCCGCCAATATGCCGGACGTTGGCCAGCTCGCCCACCGAGAGGAATCCGCGACCCTGTCGCAGCCCCGCCACGTAGTCTGTGCGAGTCACGCCGCTGCTGGTCAGGTCTCGGGCCCGTTCGGCGAAGTCGAAGCTGCACGTGCTTCCGCCGGAGCCGGCGCTGCAGCCGTTGGGGACTTCGCGAGCTTCGCGATACGCCACGATCGCCCGGGCCACCTCCGGCCCGATCCGCATGGGCGAATACTGCAGAACCGCCTGTGACATGTCGTACTGGCCGTTGCGCGAATACGCCGCCGCGAGCTTCGCCTGGAACCCGGACGGAAAATCGACCAGCCGGCGAAGCGGCAGGCCCGCCAGCACCTTGTACGGGGCCGTATTGATGTTGATCCGGCCGTGCACCCGCAGCCCGCCCTGGTCCACGTTGGGCTGCTGGTAATCCAATTGCACGTTCCAGGCGGTCCGCTCCAGCGGCAGGGCGGTGAAGTAGTCAAACACGAACTGGCCCCACGGCAGGGCCCTCACCCCTTGCGCCTTGCCGATGGATGACGCGGATGACGGCGCCGTATGGTAGTACGGCTCCGACCCGGCGAGGCTCGCGCTGCGGTTGCCCACGTCAAACACCGGCATCCGGCCGTTGTCGATCTGGTCGTAATCCGCCCCCAGCCCAAGATCGGGCTCTCCGGGCCGAAGTGGCCGAAGGCTGGGCATGTGGTTGTAGGGAGTGCTTACCACCGGACTCTGGCTTGCGTCGTACTCGTGCGCCAGCCGCATGAGCAGCAGCAGCGCTCCAGTCGTCGGGTAGGCAGTGGTCAACGACCCCGTGTTGGCGAAGTCCACCTGCACCGGACGGATGGTGTGATTGACCGTGTCCGGGTTGTTCTCGTTGCTCTGTCCGAGCGTGTGCAGATCTCCTGAGCCGCTGCCCTCGTCACGCTCCAAGTGCGTCAACCAGGGCACGACGAACCGCCAACCCAGGTTCGGAGGCGAGGTCGTGATGCCATACGTATCACGCTGCAAACTCACCTCGTACCCCATCTGACCCAGCGAATAATCCGGCGGATCGCCGGACGGCGTACGCGTGTACGCAGTCGCGGCACTCTTGTCTTCCAGGCGATCTACCGCGAAGGTGTACGAATCGCTGCCAATGGTCACCGTGCGCTGCAGGGTGAGCACGCTCTCGTGGTCAAAGGCGATGTCGCTTCCGAGCTCCTCGGGCGTGCCAGATCCGGATGTCGGCGCTGCTCCATATCCATGGAACACCATGAACCCGCCGGCGGGGATCGTTTTGCCATCCAACGCGAGCGGAGTGTTGAGGCGTACGAGTGGCGAGCCGTCTGCGGCTGCGTAGTCGTCCAGGGGGTCCGTTGTCTCATCGATCAGGCTGTACCCGTCTAGCGTTAGCGGGATTGAGTATGGATTGTAGAGTTCGATCGCGAATACGGAGCTGGATGCCGCATTGGTGGCACCGTCGTCCACGACCTTCGTATAGACCTCCGTGATGTACGGCTGGCGTTCGACACCGATCACGCCGTAATCGGCGACATTGTCCCCGTTGGCGTCGATCATCTCACCGCCGTTGCCGAGCAGTTGGATGTAGGTCGGCTCGTCATTGCTGTCGGCGAAGTCGATGAAGTTTGCGGTGAGCGAAGCGGCCAGGCGGGCTCGCTCCCAGTCATCCGTCGTCGTATCGGGCGCCGCGCCGTTATACTCCCAGGGATCGTACGTGCCGTTTCCGTTAAGGTCCGGATGGTTCCACAGCATCAGCCAGAACGTGTCATAGATCATCCCGACGAAGTGGGCCCGATCCTGCGGGCTGAGCTGCGTTGAGTAATTGTCGATCGTCGTTCCCGCTCCACCCTTGTCCAGCAGAAACTGGTCAAGATAGGGAATGCTGAGCTGCAGCCGCCCAACGCGCGGGTCGATGGCATCGCCAACCACTCCCGGAGGTGTGTATTCCTCAGCCAAACTGCCGCCGGTCAGCGTGTCCGGGTAGTTGTCGCGGTACCGGAAGACGGGCTGGCCCCGCATGTCCGAAGAACGCATCCACTCCACGATGTCCCGGCCGGACTTGTTGCCCAGAGCCGAGTGACGCGGGAAGCGCACGCCGCGGATGAGGAGGTCGTCATAGCTGACCGTGGTCAGCAGGTGACGGCGATCGTAGGCCATGGCGTCCGCCACGTTGTAGCTCATCGCAAACGTGGGCTCGGCGTCAAACAGAACGCCGTAGGGCATGCCGATCTGGTCGGCCTCGTGCGGCGCGAACGGCCACCACCGGTGGCTGGCCAGCGTGCCGCCGATCCCGCCGGTGGGAGAGTGCGCGTACAACGCCACCGGGTTGGGGGCGATACGAGACCCGTACAGCTCCGTCTGCAAAGCGCTGGCGGCCAGGCTGCGGGCGGGCAGAATGTTGCGGTACCGCAGGGCCCGCTCCTCGATTTCAGGCCGGTAGGAGCCTGGTGCGTACCAGAGATACGTGCCGACGTTGAATGCCGCGGCCTGCCACGGCGGGTCGATGAAGTCGTTCACCACGTTGTTGAGCAGCAGCGGGTGCGTGCAGGTGGCGTTGACCATGCTGCCATGGCTGATTACCCGGAGACTCAGCCGCAGGCGGTTGTCGTCCAGCGGCGCGTCCGAGGCGCGAAGCTGCTCCACCACCGCAAGCTGCTGAGCAGGGGGGATGAGCCCGCCCGCCTCCGCCGCGATGGGATTGGAGGCATCGAGGACCACCTCCACCGAGTCCACCACGCCGTCCCCGTCCGCATCAAAGAGATTCACCGGCGGCGGCATCATGAATTCGATGTAATTGGCCGCGCCAAGCCAGTTCGTGCGGGCCTGCCCTATTGGCGTGGACCAGTGCAGGAGATTTTCCGCAGACGGCTGTTCGTATCGCCTCAGAACGCGGTTGAGGTCCGTGGGTATGGTACGCAGGGAAAGGTTGTCGATCGGCTCCGTCGTGGAGAGGATCGGGTGCAGTCCCTGCGCCTCGCCGTAGGTCGGCAGCAGCGTCTCCCAGGGCCTGTTCGGTCGCGTCGGTCGAACCACCTCCAGGGTCTCGTCCCAATGCAAGTCCGTGTTGCCGAACGCATCCTGGATGTCGGCATCGTCCCGCAGCGGCTGCGGCACGTACGGGGCCCCATTTCCATCCAGCCAGCTTCGCGTGAGCTGCTCGAAGACCAGCGCGTCGACGGCGTCCAGGACGCCGGTCACCTCGCGCTGCTCCCGGTCGGCCGTCACCACACGGGCCTGGAACGTGACGCTCTGGAGGAACGCCGCCCCGGCCACGAACAGAATGCCCAGCAGCGCCACCACGAGGATCATGACGGTCCCGCGCGGCCGTCGGCCGGTGCGCACCGGCCGGGCCTGCATTCGCCGGAAGGGTTGTGCTGGGGCAACCGTCATGGCTCGTCTCGTTTCCTTATCCGGGACCCACCGGCACCACCATCACGTGCCGGATCGGCCGGTCCAGCCGGCCCGCATCGTCGTACAAATCCACCGTGATCCGCAACGCCGTCGGGAAGAACGGGTCGGGCTCGCCCGGCGGCGGTTGCAGGCCGACCCACGGGCCGAAGTCCTCCGCCGCCCACGTAATCCGCTTGTCCGCCGGGTCGAGCGGCATCACAAACCGCATTTCGAACAGAGATCGGAAGAGCGGCGTGTAGGGAAAGAGTGTAGGATAGGGTGTAGATCTCG
>CAZBFW010000102.1:0-8430 GCA_964491135.1 uncultured Phycisphaeraceae bacterium
GCCGCGTATCGGCTTCGTATCGGGATGGCGCAAGCGAAGGACAATGCGTTTCGGGGGCGTCCGCGTCGGTGGCGTGAGACTCGCTTCGATCTCGCCCGCACCCGCCCGCGACTTCAGCGTCAGCGACAGCGGCCCGAAATGCGTCGCCGCCCGGCGAATGGCCGACATCTGGCCGTCCGCCAGCCAGTATCGCGGGATGGCCTGCCCGAGGTACAAGTCGGGCCCGTCCTCCCGCACGAACATGAGCCGCAGCCAGAACGTGCTCTGGGCTTCATCCGACGTCTTGAAATGATCACCGGCCGGATAGCCCAGCTCCGGCGCGGAGTGCTCGTTGCACATCCGCACATCCGGGTAGAACGCGGAGGCAAACGCGTTGAAATACGCCCGCAGATAGTGCTTTACCTCGTCCCGCCACAAGTACGGCGGCGGGCCATCCAGCAGGTTCGCCTGCATGGAGAATCCCCCGCGCGAGAACCAGAACCGGTCGAACACGGGGATGGAGTACCCGTACCGATCCGAAATATACAGGTTGTCTTCGTAGTCCTTGAGAATCCACGTTGCCTCCGGCGCGTCCGGGGGAATCAACCCGTAGTACAGCAGGAACATCGGCCCTTCCAGCGTTTCGCGGATCCAGCCTAGGGCACGACCCCTCAGGTGGAGGTGCGATGGATACTTCGGAACGTACGTTCCGTCCCGCAATCGCACGACCGGCGTGCGGATGCGCGACTCCGTCAATCCCTGCATCACGTCCTGTCGATACGCGTGAGCCTCTCGCATCAGGCGCTCGGCTTCGGGATGGCCGTAGTCCGCCAGCGCCGCGGCCAGGGCCTCGAACCCCCAGGCCGTGGCCGCATTGGTGGCCAGCCAATACCAGTAATCCTGCACGTCCTCCAGACCGCCGGCGGGCAGAAACCCGTACTCGATGGGGCGGACGTCCCCCGACTTCATCTTCTGTGTGGCCTGCCGTTCGCGGATGATCCATTCGCACGCCGCCACCAGCCTCGGGGCCGCTCGAGCCATCCACTCGCGGTCTCGCGTGTACCACCAGTGCTCGGCCATGCCCCAGCAGACGTAGCCGTGCGATTTGTTGTATCCGCCCATTTCGTGGCCGCCGGACCCGTAGAACATCCCTTCCGCACCGGCGAAATTGCCGGGCAGCGGCACCGTTCCCTGCGCGTCCAGGTACGAGTCCAGGCATCGTCGGGCCACGTCGGCGTATCCGCGCCGATCCAGATCGCTGATCATCATGATGGCTTCGTTCGGAAAATCTCCGTAGTAGAACGACCCGACGTGGGCGTGCAGTCGGCCCGAGTCGACCTCGCCCTGGCAGTTGATGAGCAGGTGCCGGACGTGGGCCCGGTAGAAGTCGTTCAGCCACGGTTCGGGCGTCTCGATCTGCGTTCCTGCCGCCGTTCGCTCGGTCCAGAAATCGCAGATCCGCGCCGCGTCCTCCATGAAATCCCGCTTGCGGAGCGACTCAACCTCCGCCTCGCCGGCGAGGGTGACGGACGGCACCATCGCGTGTAGAGTGTGCGATTCGCCCGGGCCGAGTTTCCGCGTCCATCGCAACTCCGCGTCGCCGGCCGCCCACGCGCTTGCATCCGCCGCCGGCAGCACCACCCGTACGCGCTCGCCCTCGGGCGTGACCGCCGACACAACGTCCCCATGCATCGCCAGAGTTTCTCGCGGCTTGTCAAACGGCTCCGACGTGAGCGTCAACGACGCCGTGGCCGGGACCTGGTCGGACGTATTGACGATCCGGATGCGAACCAGCAGCGCGCTGGGATCGTCCACGCGCACGGACTCCAGCGGACCGCTCAGCGCGTCCAGCACCGTCCACTGTTCGTAGAGCAGCGGACCCTCCTGCCACCAGGTCCGCAGCACGGGCAGGTAGCCCTCCGCCAGATCCCGGCCACCGCGGCGATCCGGACCCGGAAAGCCGAAACGCAGGCAGAGCCCGCTGCCGGGCCAGTTCTTCCGGGTCGTGTCCTTCTCACTGCGGGGAAGATCAAACCAGCGCGGCTCGCTGGTGATCACGATCCCGCCGTCGGGCTCCTGCCGCATGGTGTTGCGGTTGCCCGGCAGCCCGTGCACGAAGTACAGGGGTCGCTTCAGCGGCATGTCGTTCCACGCCCGCATCAACGTCTGCTCGGACTCATCGAACACGCGATCATAGACGGCCCTCGTCGGATACTCCTTGAGCATCGCCCGCCAGCCGTCCAGCGTTGCGCCGTCATCGCCCCGCACCACCAGCACACCCAGATCGTCCACGAGAATTCGATCGCCCCGGGCCACCTCATCGGCGGCAAATGAGAACGGCCGCCCTGCCGAGCGCACGGTGACAATCGTTCGATCGTAGCGCCCGTCCAGCGGATCGACGGCCATGGTCAGGTCGGCTTCGACCGCGCCCTCCGCACCGGCCGGCAACGTCCACGAACCGTCCTCCGCGACAACCGCGGCCGCTGCGGGCACCGCACGAACGGCCCGGATGGACCCGTTGTGAATCTCCAGGCGCCCTCGCTCATCACCACGCGGCCCTGCTCCTTCTTTCCCGGGTTTGCCGAAGTGCAGCCGCACCGTCAACGGCCGGCAGACGCTGTCAGTAAACGCCTGCAGCCGTTCCACCCGCGGCAACGACGGCTCGCCCGCCAGCCGCACCTTCAGCGTTCTGCGGAACGTCACGCCCTTCTCGCCGATTTCCGGAAACTCGCTGTCCCCGGTTGAAGCGAAGGCGATCGACCAGGATCGCCCGTTGATCGACATGCGGGCAACGGCCGTCTTCCACTGGCCGTTCGTCCAGTCGTCCGTCGCCCACCATCCCTGGCCGCAGGCGCCGGAGTCGATCAGGACCGGGTCGGGGCCGCCGTCCCACACGCCGTGCCAGTATTCGATACGAATCGCATCGGGTGTTGGCAGGGCCGCTCCCTCCGCAAAGGTCACCACAAGCTCTCGGATTTTCCGCGGCTCGTCCCACTGCAGGCCGACCGGGTTGCCGCCCTCGTCCTGGATGACCTCTGCGAACGGCGCGGCGTCAAAGCGAGCGCCCATCACGCGTTCCGCGCCGGCGGCGTCAATCGCCCCCGCCACACCCGCGACCAAGACCAGGAATGCGAACATCATGGCAAGTCTCCCGTCGGCCGGCTCGATTCGAAGGGTCCGATGAATGTCATCACGCTGTGACCGCGCACACCGAAGCCGTACGAAAGGAAATGCTAAGCGACCGGAGATGGACTGAAAAGCAGGCCGGCGACGCGACCGGATGGCCTTGCACGGGGAAGAGCACCGTGCTCATTGCCGGTCCGATCAAGGGTGCCAATCGGTGCGGCGGCCATGCGCCTGGACTGGACGCGCGGTCCGTGTACAGTGACAGGCGGAGGGGTACCCCAAACGGCTTGATCCGGGGAATGGACCGATGGCCGGTGCCGACAGCGAAACCCAGCCCATGAATGCGGGGCCGTTCTCCCCGCCCGAACCGCGGCCGGACCGGTACCGCTGGACGCGGCGCAGCCTGAAGCTGGCCGGCTGCCTGGTTGTGCTGCTGGCGGGTCTGCGGTGGTGGTGGGGCTACGAGGCGAATCGCCGCCTGGAAGCCGAGATCGCCAAATACCGCGCCGCCGGCCAGCTCGTCTACGCCCGCGAGTTCGACGCCCAGCTCGACGCCGTCCCCGACGCCGAAAACGCCGCGGTTCTCTACGAGCAGGCGATGAACAACCTGTTGTGGCCACTCCCTTCAGGGGTCTCAATCGAGGAATTCTACGAGAACCCCGCAACCATCAACGAAAAGCCTGACGATGCCACAGAGCTGATCACGGCCCATCAACTCGCCTTGAACCTCGTCCGCGAAGCCCGCTCGCGGCCGCAATGCGCGTGGAGTGAGCATCCCGGAAGCCTTACAGGCCAAGGTTGGTGGACCCTGGGTTCGAATCAGCGCGCGCTGGCGAAGCTGCTGCGCGTGACTGCCGAGTACCATTATCGGATTGGCGACCCCGCAGAAGCCATGCGTACAACGCATGATCTGATTGTCTATTCCGACGCAGTCGCCGCAAATCCGATGCTGATCTCGACACTTGTAGGATATGCGTGTCGCGATTTGGCCTTCGATTTCATGGAAGATGTGGGTGCTTGGGCTGACGATGCAGGCGATCCCGGGCTCACCGCGTCGTCGGAGGCGATGAAGAAGCGGTCCGAGTTGGAGGCGCTGCTGGCGTATCTTCTGGATGAGCAATGCCTGTCAGAGACGGGCGTTGCCACGCTCTTCGGCGAACGCGCATTCGCGCTGGATCGCTTGTCCCCGGGCGGCCCGGGTTCGTATTTCAGCGGGCTGCCACCTTCCAGCATGTGGGATCGTATCGTGGCGTTCACCACGAAGCCTGTGTATGTCCTGGACGCCGTCCGCGACATCCAACTATGCACCGCCGCCACTCTTGCCGTGCAGGAAGATTCATGGTTGACCGTCCATAAGAAGCTTGCCGCTTCAGACGTGTCGCCTTCCTTTCTGCGGATGTTGTCGCACCCGGTCACCCTCAATCCCTACGGCGGTTCGGCCACAACAATCCGCAGTTTCCTTGAAACGCATTGGAAGTGTCTCGCCCGGCGCCGCATGGCCGCGACCGCTCTGGCGCTTCATCTCTTCGAGCTCGACCATGGCCGTCGCCCGGACTCGCTTGACGAACTAGTGCCGCGGTATCTGCCCGCCGTACCTCTCGATCCCTTTGCCCCCGACGGCGCCACCATCCGATACCGCCCTGACGCCACCCCAGCCTTGCTTTACAGCGTCGGGGTGGACGGAACGGACAATAACGGCGAACGGGTGATTCGCGACGATAAGCGCGTCGACGCCACGTGCAGCGACATCCCCTTCCGCCTCGGCGAGTGATTGCCGCCCGCACGCCGCGTACCCGATGTCTGCTGCCCTGACCACCAAACCCTGAAAGCCCCCCAAGGGGGCGCGGGAAAGAAGCCCAGCGATTTATCGCTGGATCACTGGCCCTTCCAATGAGATAGCCCCGGCAGGGGCGGCAGGACCCTCCGCCGTCGGCACGCCCGCATCGCTGGAGCGCACGTCAACTCAAACTGGAGATAATGACCAGAACACAGAGGATCGCCGCAGGCAGCGCGATGAGAAATGCGCCCGCCAGGACCAGCCATATCACCGGCAGCGCCGCGGCGACGGCCAGACTGCGATACCGGAACTGCGGCAACGTGCATCGGGTCTGACGCACCAGGTTCCACCACCACGCGGCAAGCACAGGCGGAATCGCCAATACCACGCCGCATGCAATCACCCCTTCATCCATCCATCGGCTTCCCCGCGACCAATCCCGGCAAACACCCGCAAGAATGGGAACCAGAACCAGCAGGAATGCCAGCGGCCCGCACGCATACAGGCTTAGGGCAATGCCGCTGTTCTGCCGTTCGACAGAGACCCCACGCGGATGAAAGAAATGGCCTGGCACCGTCGTCGCCGCCGCCAGAAGGAGCAGGAAGCAGGCCAGAAGCACGCCCACCGGCCACACCTCCGCGTACGCCCGATCCCATCCGGTCGGAACGCGCACTGTCCCGGGAAACACCATGACCTCGAAGAAATCCGGTACCTCCACGTGTGGCGGGCACACATGATACAGCGCGACCACGACGTAGATCACCGCAGCGAGAACAAGGGAAAGCGTGACCCACTGGAACGCCCGCGCGTCGGAGATCCGCAGCGGGAGCGAGTATTCGTCATACAATCCCCGCCCGCCGAACGTCACCATCCACACCGTTTGCCAGTAAGCGCGGACGCGGCCGATGCGGCGACGGTGGACCCAGGGAATCCGGCTTTCGGGGCTGCGCAGGTTGGCCAGCGACCGCCCGCACTCCGGGCACCGGTCGGACGTGCAGCCGAACAGGTTGTACGCGCAGCGCGTGCAGTAGATGTCCGCCGGAATGGTCGGCAGGTGAAGTGGCGCTTCGGACGGACCGGTCTGGTCGGAAGCCGTTGCCATAATCCGTCCCAGATTAGGCCGGGGTGTCCGTTCCTGCAACGCGCCCCGTGGCCGCGTCTGAAGTGGGCCTGCAACAATCGGCTCGTGGAGAAGCCGGTGAAAACGATGAGGGTTTAACCACCCCGGCGACGCATGGGGCCGTTCATAAAGTGACAACGCACATGCAGGGGCGACGCAACATGTGGGAATCGTCACGGAAGGCATTGCAGCGGCGGCTGCGGTTCGGCTAAGATTTCGGGCTGGGTTTGTATCGGGCCGCGAAAATCTCAGAAGCGAAAACGCCGAGGGCGACTTTGTGCGTGCGCGCGAGGACTGACACTCAATCGCGCCGGCAATGCCGGTTTCGCACAAGGTGAACCCGTGGAACGCGAACGCAGACGAGGTTCGTGAGCCGACAATGGTGTAGCCGTAGGCGAAAGAGAACGCGGAATGTATGCCGGTTACCGCGCCGGTGGGAGTGGAGTGAGATGTCAGAGATTACATCGGGCTGGAAGAAGAGGGTGTATGGGGTGTGTGCCGTTCTGCTGGCGTGGAGCGTGGGCGTGCTGCCGGTGATGGCGGGCAGCGCACCGAGGAACGAACGGCGCATTGCAGGGAACGAGTCTGCGGGGACGATCAACATGCCGGCGGTTCGTCCGGTGGTGCGGAGCACTGTGTCCGGAAACGCCGGCGATCTGAATGCGCCCGGCGGGCTGAGCAGTGCGCCGGCCGCGGTGGATAGCGGGGAGTTTGTGACTCCGCTGGCGGTCGTGCCCGGCGACCTGGACGGGGATGGCGACGTGGACGCAGGCGACTACGACATTTTCCTGGCGGCGTTCGGGACATGCCAGGGCCATGCGGCGTTTGTGCCGGAGGCGGATTATGACGGCGACGGCTGCATCACGCTGTCGGACTACCAGGAGTGGCTGGACGATTTCAGGAACTTTCAGCCGTCGGACCCCGCATACATCGAGAACGGCACGCTGATCGTGCAGGGTACGCAAGCGACCGACCTGATCACCCTGCGACTGCAGGCGGGGGTGCCGGCGGTGCTGGAGATCGACCTCGGGGATGACGGCACGGCCGACTTCAGCTTCGACCGCTCCCTGTTTGATCAGATCCTCGTGAACGCCGGCGGCGGAGACGACGTGGTCCGGATCGACGAGGGGAACGGCGTCTTTACGGACACCGAGATCACGACGCTGAACGGCGAGGCGGACGATGATACCTTGATCGGCGGCAGCGGCGCGGAAACGTTTGACGGCGGCCCCGGCCACGATTCCGCGGACATGGGTGCGGGCGACGACCAGTTCAACTGGAATCCCGGCGACGGAACCGACCTCGTGGAGGGCGGCGACGGCATCGATACCGTCCAGGTCAATGGGAGTGACGGGGACGAAGACTTCACGGTGACCGCCAACGGCGCCCGGGTGCGGTTCGACCGCATCGACCCCGCCCCGTTCTTCCTCGACGTCGGCACCACCGAAGACCTCGTCCTCAATGCCAACGGCGGCGACGATGCACTCGCATGCACGGGGAACCTGGCCGCCCTGATTCAAATCACGGTGGACGGCGGGGCCGGTGACGACACGCTGCTGGGCGGCAACGGTGCCGACGTTCTGATCGGCGGCGCCGGCAACGACTTCATTGACGGCAACCAGGGCAACGATACGGCTTTGCTGGGCGGAGGCGACGACGTTTTTCGATGGGACCCGGGTGACGGAAGTGATACGGTCGAGGGCCAGGCCGGGCACGACGTCGTGGCATTCAACGGATCGAACGGCGACGAGATCTTCGACTTCTCCGCCAACGGGCAGCGACTGCGCTTCACCCGCAACCTGGGCAACATCATCCTGGACGCGGACGGTATCGAACAATTCGACCTCCAGGCCCTTGGCGGCACCGACACCGCCACGATGAATGACCTGGCAGGCACGGCCGTGACGCAGGTGAACGTGGACCTTGCCACGTTCGGCGGCGTCGGGGATGCCCAGGCGGATGCCGTCAGCATCGCCGGGACGCCGGCCGCCGATCTTTTCAACATCTCCGCGGACGGCGATTTCGTGGTCATTGATCTGGCTGCCGAGGTTCGTGTGAGGGGTTACGAGGTGGGTGACCAGGTCGTCGTGAACGGCGTGGGCGGCGACACCGTGAACGTGAACGGCTCGGACGGGCCGGACACGATGACGCTCACGGCGAACGGCACGCAAGGGCGGGTGGATGCGACTGGTTTCTCCGCCGCAGTGGCCGTAAGCGGCGCAGTGTCACTGGTCCTCAACGGCCTGGGCGGGCCGGACAGCATCAGTTGCACGGGGAACCTGGCCGGCCTGTCGATTCCGATCACGCTGGATGGCGGGGCGGACGATGACACGATCCTCGGCAGCAACGCCGGCGAAGTCATTCTGGGCGGCCCCGGCAACGACTTCATTGACGGCAACCAGGGCAACGATACGGCTTTGCTGGGCGG
>CAZBFW010000102.1:8530-9789 GCA_964491135.1 uncultured Phycisphaeraceae bacterium
ATCTTCGACTTCTCCGCCAACGGGCAGCGACTGCGCTTCACCCGCAACCTGGGCAACATCATCCTGGACGCGGACGGTATCGAGCAGTTCGACCTCCAGGCCCTGGGCGGCACCGACACCGTAACCACGAATGATCTGGACGGTACCGACGTTACTGATGTAAACGTCGATCTTGCGGGTACGCTGGGCGGCAGCTCCGGCGATGCTCAGCCTGACACAGTCATTGTCAACGCGACGGACGGAGACGACACGATTCTGGTCGTCGGATCATCCGGAGGCCCGGTCACCGTATTCGGGTTGGCGACCCAGATGTCCGTTTTCCACAGCGAGGACGGCAACGACCAACTCCGCATCAACGCGCTTGCCGGTGACGACGCTGTGGAAGCCTCCGGCCTGGCCGCGGGAATCATCGGACTGACTGTCGATGGCGGCGCCGACAACGACGTCCTCATTGGCAGCGATGGGGACGATGTTCTGTTGGGCGATGATGGTGACGACGTGTTGCTCGGTGGGCTGGGTGTGGACGTATTGGACGGGGGGCCGGGTGATAACGTCGTGATTCAGGATTGACGGGTGGGTGCGTGGCCGCGCGAGCGGGGTGCCGTGAAAAGAGGGGGCAGAAGAGACCGGCTGGAAAGCCGGTCCCACAAAAGAAGGCCGGTCCCACAGAAGAAGGCCGGTCCCACATAAGAAAGGCGGTTCCACGAGGACAACCGGCTCCACCGTAGGGTCCGCCGTGCGGACCGCGAGGTTACTCGAACGCGGATTGGAGAAGCGTGAAGTCGGCGAGATCGACGTCCGTGTCGGTGTCGAAGTCGCAGCGGGCGAAGCGGTCGGCCGGACAGGATGCCGGCGGCAAGGAGACGTCCGGGCCGGCCAGGCACTCGGCGAGAAGCACGAAGTCGGCCAGGTCCACGTTGCCGTCGCGGTTGATGTCCTCGGGGGCGAGAGCGGTCAACACGAAGCGGTTGAGGTTGTACTCGGCCGTTGTGCTGTCGTTGACAAAGCGCATGATCTGCTGGCCGGCGGCAAGGTCGGCGGTGGCGGCCACGGTGGCCCAGCTCTGCCAGCCGCCGGTGACGGGGACGACAATGTCGCCGGTCTTGTCTTCCCCGTCGAACTCCAGGTGGAACTGCCCGCCGGTGCTCTGGGATGCCACACGGGCCTCGATGCGGTACGGGCCGGCCTGCAAAACGTCGACGCTGTACTCCATCCACTCGCCGGCGCACATCCAGCCGACGTCGTAGCCGCCCTCCGTG
>CAZBFW010000103.1:0-4071 GCA_964491135.1 uncultured Phycisphaeraceae bacterium
CTGGTCGCCCTGCGCACCAGCGGCGTCTGCAGACCGGCGAAGCACGACCGGGTGGTCACTGTAGACGGCCACGCGCAGCGCCAGCGCATCGGCCGCCGCCTTGCCCTCCCGGGCCTCGACGGCGTCCAGCACATGCGGCACGCGGAGCACGGGCAGTCGGTCAGACTGCAGCAGTGCCGTTTCCAGGCGGATGGCCGGTTCCTCCTCGCCGAGCAGCCGTGCGAGATCCGCGCGCCACAAGACCAGATCTCCCGAAGACTCGTCCATCGTGTTCAGATTTTCCAGGATCGCCCGGGCCTGATCCGGCAGGCTGTTGTCGGCGCACCAGTGCCCCAGGAGGCACAGACCACGGGTGGCCGACGCGATCGAGAGCCGGCCCGCGTCTCGCGATGAGACCACGGTATCCACGATTGCCCGGACGTACCGCTCGGGATCGTCCAAACAGGACGCGGCCGGCAGGAACTTGCGGCAGTCCAGGGGCACGGTGACCCAGTCACTGCGATGATCATTTTGATTGATGACCTCCGAGAGGGCCTCGACGAATCCGTCGTATTGCCCCAGCCCCGCCCGGCAGCGCGCCAGTTCCGCCCACGGCGCCGCCTGGGGCTCGCGCCCGGCCACCAACGTTTCCAGCGCCGCGCACATCGCCTCCAGCCGTGGCTTTCGCTCGCCGGCAGGCTCGATCTGTTCCACGAAGACCAACAGCGCTTCCACGTACGCGCTGCCCGGATAATCCAGCGGCGTCAGCATCAGGAAGTCGGCCCAACGCCGGCGTTCCGCGTCACGCCGATCGGGTGGAAGCAGTGCCAGATACTCCTCGAGCCGCTGGAAGCGATCCTCCAGCCGGGTCGCGGTTGTACCGGCCAGCAGGTCACCGGCCACCAGCCAGGCGAGCAGGTTTCGAGCCGACTCTTCCCGGCCGGATGTGGCATACAGCTTCACGACTGCATCCAGCAGACGGGCCTGCCGGAAATCGCCAAGGTCCAGGAACACCGGCAGACTGTCCAGGCTCTCGGCCAGCGGTGGCGGGATTTGTGCTCCCTCCTTCGCCAGAGCGACGATCAGACGGCGGTCCTTGAGATGCAGGGCATCGCGTTCGCGGGCGTCCGCCAGGGCGGCCAGCCACGTATCCTGCGACCCGCGGATGCGTGCGGCCTTTGCCAAGCCGTCGACCAGGCCCGGCACGTCCAACCGATCCGGCGGGGCTGCCCCCAGCAGGGCGGCACAGTCCTCTTCGGCAAACGGCAGGTCGGCAATGCCGGTGAACAGGGTCGGACGCTCCTGCCAGTCCCTGGCCTGGGCGGCCAGGTATTCCTCCATGCCTCCGGGGGATGGCTCGGCCGGCCAGATCGGGTTGTAGAACCGGCCTTCGTTACGGTTGGTGATCAGGAACCG
The DNA here is from genome assembly GCA_964491135.1 of uncultured Phycisphaeraceae bacterium. Taxonomy (GTDB): domain Bacteria; phylum Planctomycetota; class Phycisphaerae; order UBA1845; family UBA1845; genus JAFGJQ01. The sequence goes on from CAZBFW010000103.1 coordinate 1,396, forward strand.
GAGAAAGGTCGCGCGCACCTGCTCATGCCGGCCCATCATGCGATCCAGCCGCATGTGCTCCACCGGGCTGAGCGGTCCCTCCAGGCGTCGGACCGCCCGCTGGGCGTTAATGGGATGGAACAGGTTGCAGTACAGGTCCGTCAGCGTCCGCCACTCGAACGACTCCATGATGGAACTGCGGGTCAGAAGCGCGGACAGCAACTCCGCGAGGTCGCGCACGCGCCCGGCCTCCTGGAACTGCCGGATCACCTTGCGACCCAGTGTGCGGCTGGTCGGTGAGAGGCGGTAGGCCGCCTCGAATGACGCAGCCGCTTCATCCGACCGCCCGGCCTTGAGCTGCAACGCGCCCAGCCCGTAGAGAAGCGAGGATGTTTTCCCTTCGATCTCGGCTCGTTCGGCGATTTCCGTGGCCACCGCGGCGCAGTCCTCTCGCGTCAGGACGGAGGTCAGATCATCCCAGAGTTGCGACTGCGCGAACTCGAATTCACCCAGGGACGCGAGCGACTCGACCGCCTCATCCACCAGCAGCCGGGCCTCGTCGTATGCGCCTGCCGTTTTCCGAGCCGTCGCCACGGCGATCAGCACGGGGGGCGACGTGGGCATCTCGGTCAGGAGGACTTCGCCGACCTGCCGGGCGAGACGAGGTTGCGCCGGGTTCCGGTTCCATCCCCCGCGCTGGATCTCGCTGAGCACGCGGTCGGGCACGTATCGCTCTCGTGGCGCGGCCTGGAACAGGTGCAGGAAGGTCTCGAGGAATGCGTCGTCCGCTGGCGTTCGAAGGCCGCCGGCCAGCTCCATCAGGAATCCGCGGGTCTGCTTCGGATCACGGGCCGCCGCCATGCTGCGGAGCAGGCCGGGGCGTTCCTCCGGGGACGCCGCGTCCAGCAGGCGGGTCAGCACGTCGGTCCCGACGGCGGGATCGCGCGAGGCGTTGGCAATCACCCGCTCGCGATCGGTGAAGGGCCGCCCCAGTGCCTCGGCCAGGCGCATACGCAGCAGGTCCAGTGACAACGAGTCGTCACCAGTGAATCCGCCGGCCAGTCCTTCGATCCGCTCCAGCAGCAGGTCCCGGTCTGCCTGGGCCAGGTGATTCCACACCACCCGGATGCACTGTTCCAGGCTCCGCGACATCGTCCGGCCGCTCTTTTCGCGGCCGAGAGCGTCCAGCCAGAGACTCAGCCAACGATGCAGAATCTGCGGATCCTCCAGCGCCACAGATGCCGCCACGAACGCGGCGCAGACATCATCGGCCTGCGCCGCCGGAGGCGGACCGGCGGCGTGCAGGGCCCGGCGGGCATCCTCAGCGCGGCCGAACATGATGAGCGCGGGCACAAGCTGCCGAGCCAGAGTCGGGTCAAGGGTGCCGTCGTGAAGCACGGAATCGAGCGATTGCCGCCCGGTGCAGATGGCATGGACGACCAGGGTGCCCGGCGGCTCGGCACGATCGCCCACGATCTCCTGCAGAGCCATGGCCCGTTCGTAGAGTCCCCAATCGACGCGGGTGCGCACAACTTCCGCAGCCAGCCTGGCGTCGTTTGGGTAGCGAGCCAGAAGCGTGCGGTCCATCGCGTCGGCCCGTTCCGGCTCGTGCAGGCAGAACGACACGTGTCGGGTGAATGCCGCAAGTCGGTGCAGCCGCAGGTTGCCGTCAAGGGCAGAGGCGAATGCCCGCTCCGCATCCAGCGCGTTCAGTTCCTCGTTCAGATGCGTGGTCAGGTCCGCCAGCAGCTTCGCGCGAAGCTCTGGTGAGCGTGCGGCGTTCAGCAGGCCGCCGCCGGCACTGGCGAAGTATTGCGAGATCTCGTCGAGGTTCGCGGCTCGCCACGATCGTCGGCCGAACGTTTCTTCCGTCGCCTCCTCCGCCGGACGGGTTTCCTCGCGACGCACCGTCCGCGGCAGTCGGCGCAGCATCAGGTCCGCCGCCCGACCATACTGCTCAAAGGCCCGATCATACGCGGCGAGCTGTTCGCACAATCCGCCTGACCGGATCAACAGGGGAACATTGTCCGGCTGCGCGGCCAGCAGGTCGCGGAGGATGCGATCCGCGTCAATCGGACGGTTGGCCTCCTCGAAGCAGGTCGCCACCTTCTGCTGCACGACGGAAAAGTCGGCCGCCACCCGCGCCCGCCCGAACACTCGTTCCGCCTCGGCCAGCCGGTCCGACTGGATCAGGGCCTCGCCGAGGTCCAGGTACACTTGCGGCGGCATCTCCTGCTCCAGGGCTAGAACGGACCGACCGAACTGGATCACCCGCTCCGCCTGCCCGTTTGCGGCCGCCGCGTCCATCAGTTCTCTTAGCAACGGGGCCCGACGCTCGCCGGCCACGACGATCGATTGCTCGATCACACGGTCCCGTTCCGCCGCGTGGTTCATGGCATCCTGCAAATCCGCGGCCACCCGGTACAGGAACACCTGGTCCGGCCGGGCGGCGATCCGTGACACCACGCGCCGATATGCGGACTGCAGAGCCGCAGGCGGCGCCTCCAGGTTCAGCAGGCCGTCCACGGCCACCGTGAAGAGATCGTCCTCCTCGGCCTTTTCGACCAGCGCCTGGAAGCGGGCGACGGCCTGGTCCGTCCGTCCGGCGCCCTTCATGGCATTTGCCCACATCAGGTGGGCTTCGATGCGGTCGGGATGTCGATCGAGCAGGCGAGCAGAGGCGGCCGCCGCCTCGTC
>CAZBFW010000103.1:4081-9777 GCA_964491135.1 uncultured Phycisphaeraceae bacterium
GCCTCGTCATGCAGGCCCAGCATGTCCAACACCCCCGCAGAGAACTCATCGGCCACGGCGGGGTCCTCGGCGTGCTTCTCCAATTCGGCAAGGGCGGCTCGGGCCTCCTGCGGCTGGCGGCGCTCCAGCGCCACCACCGCGATCTGTTGCAGGTACTCTTCCGCGTTGGCCGGGTCCAATGCCGCCAGCCGCCTCAGGACGCGACTGCACCGGCCGAACTGTTCGCAGCTCAGATACACGCGGGCCAGTCGCTTGAGCAGGTCCACGGATTCGTCCGCGTTGTCTCCGCGGGGCGCGAATTCCTGCAGGATCTCCGCCGCAGAGACCGGGTCATTGGCGGTGGTGTAGATGTCGACGAGCAGCGACAGCACGCGGTCATCCGGGGCTGTGCCGGCGGGCGGGGCGGCCAGGCGCTCTTCAAGCTCGATCGCGAGATCCGCCAGCTGTCCGCCGCGCGAGGCCAGATCAAGCACGCGCTCCTGGGCCTGCCGGCGGCGGGCCGGAACCTGCGTGGTCTCCCACATTTCTTTCCAGAGGGCCAGGGCCTCATCAGACCGGTTGTTCTGCTCCAGGAGCCACGCAACCCGCAGGAGGATGTCTTCGCTTCTGGTGGCCTCGTAGATGCGTCGGAACAGCCGCAGTGCCTCCTGGTTGTCACCGTACCGCTCGAATGCCTCCGCCACCGGCAGCAGGACGCCCGCATCGTCATCCACTTCGCCGACCAGTTCGCGCAGGCGTTGCATGGCGGCGTCGGTCTGGCCGCGCTCGCGCATCAGGTCCACTTCAAACAGGACGGCCCGCGCCCCGGCCGCGTTTCCGCCGGCGCCGGTCTTCCGGGCGGCCGACAGGGCAGCCTCGTCCAGACCCAGCCGTCGCGCCCCGTCCGCCGCGGCCATCAGGTCCTGCCCGCTGCCGAAGCGGGCCGCGGCGTCGAGGAAAACCTGTTCCGCTTCCTGCCGCCTTCCTTCCAGCAGCAGCAGCCGACCCAGACCGACCCGCCATTCCACCTGCCGCGGCTCGCGGTGCAACAGGGCGCGATAGGCCGCGATTGCTTCCTGCGTTCGACCCGCCTCCACCGCCGTGGCCACGATACCCCGCTGGAACTCCGGCGACTCCACGCGTTCACGCTGTTCGGCCGACCAGTCGTTCCGCTGCAGCAATCGCAGTGCCTCATCCGCCCGGCCCAGCTCCTGGAGAACGGGCGCGACGGCGTCCAGCTGTTCCACGGTCGGATCGCCGCCGTGCAGCCACGAATCGGCCAGGGCGGCCAGCTGGCCAGACTCGCGTGCCGCCGCCACCATACGTTCCAGCGCATAGCGACGGTCCCGCTCGAGCGGCGCGCATGCATAGGCCTGCTCGAAATCCTTCTGCGCCTCCCCGGGCCGATTCAGCCGGAGCAGAAACAAGCCACGAAACAGGTGACTGTGGAAGCGGGATCGGTTGTCCCCATCCATCGGCAACAGGGCCAGTGCCGTTTCACTGTCACCACTGAGGCCGGCCACGTGAGCGCACAGCGACGCGGCCGAAGGGGTCTCCGCGGCGGCCTGCCGCAGGCGGTCAGCCGCGGCGGCGGCATCATTCTGATCGTACAGGATCAAGGCCTCTCGCAACCGGACAACCAGGCGGCGAATCGCGTCCGATTCCAGGGAGGCGGCCCGCTCCAGCGAGCGCTGCGCGGCCGCGTCGTCACCGACCAGTTCCTGCACCCGGCCCAACTCCGCCCATAGCTCCCCGGATTCCGGCCGGGCCTCGGCCGCCGAGCGGAGCGTATCGCGGGCTTTCGCGAGCTCGCCGGTATCCAGCAGACTCCGGGCCTGCACAACCGCCGGTTCCGCCACGTCCTGGGCCGCCGCGGACAGCGGCAGGATCAGGCAGAGGGTTGCCGCGGCGACGGTACCGAATCGGCCCATCCGCCGCTCGGGCCAGCGCCGGACCAGCACGTTTGCCAGTACCAGCAGCACCACGGCCAGGCTCAGCGCCGGCTGCAGTTCGACGGCACGAGTCACTTCTCGCGCGGCCAGCTCGGCCGCACGCTGCTGCGCCCGGTCAGACCAGCCGGCGATGGCTGCCAATCGATCCCGATCCGCACTTGCGGATGTCACCTCGCGCAACGGAGGCACGACCAGCGCCGCCGTACCGCCTCGCTCGCGGTCGGCCACCCGCGCCGATACCGTGTACGTGCCCGGCGCCAGACCGGCGATATACGCGTTCCAGCGGTTCGGATCGACCGGGTCGAGCACCCGCGTTTGGGGCTGTCCGGCTGCGTCCGTCAACGTGAGTTCTACCGATGCCAGGCTCTCCGCGTCCGACGGGTGGGCATCCTCAATCTGCAGTTCCACCGCGCCGGGTCGATGGATCGGCTCGATCCGCAAGGCACGCTCCGGCGCCGGACGGGCCAGCGTTCGGACCAGGCCGCTCATCATCGCGCCGTAGCCCGGCCAATCGGACAGATCACGCGACCATTCGCCTCCGATCTGCGTCGCACATGCCGCGACCGTACCGAGCCCATAATGCCAAATCGCCAGCACCGGGTGTCCCAGGCTGGACTCGATCAGTACGTCTGCGGTGGGCCGGGCCTGCGTCTCCACGTAGCCGGCCAGCTCCGGCGCGTTGTCAAGGTTCGCGCCGCCGACGATCGGATGCCGCGACCGGAGGGCCAGCCGGACGGATTGCTCGATGAACGGGCTGAGAAGCGAGGACTCCGGCTGCTTCACGATGATCTCGGGCATGTTGAACCGGTCCGGCGCCGCGTAGAATCGCCCGCGTCCCCACTGGGCCAGGCTGGCCAGGAACGCCGAATGTCCGCCCGGGCCCACCATCACCGTCGACAGTGTGATGCCACGGTCCGACATCCGGCGGATCAGCGGCTCGAAAGCTCCCGGCTCAACGCCGCCATCGGTCAGCACCAGCACGTGCCGGGTGCGAGTCTGCACGTTCTGCAGGGCATAGTAGGCTTCCTCGATGGCCGGCAGGATGATCGTGCCGCCGCCGGAGCTGAGCCGGTTCAGGGCCCGCTGCAGGTCGATCGCGTTCGACGCGGGTTGAATCGGGGCCGCCCACCGCTTCGATCCGTAGAACTCCACGATCCCCACTTTGTCGTGCGGCTTGAGCCGTGCGATGGCCAGCCGGGCGATCTCCTTGGCCTGGTTCACCCGCGGTCCGCCCATGCTGCCGGAGGTGTCGATGATAACCACGAGCGTCGTGCTCGGGTCACGCCGTTGCACTTCCTGCGAGAACCGCACGGGCAGAACGTCGGCCAGCGGTGTACGCGCGTAGCCGCCCGGACCGAAGGAACGGCGCCCGCCGCCGACCAGCAGACCCAGCCCGTCCGTCACTGCCCCAACGATGTGCTGCTGAGCCTCCGTCGGCAAAGCGTCGGCCGGCACATCCGCCAGGGCGAGAACGTCGATGCCGTCCAGCGTCCTTGGGTCCGCCAGCGCCAACGGCCTCACGTCCTGTACCACGGCGGCAGGACCGAGCCACGCCGAGAGTGCCGTGGCCGCCGGTGATCCCTCCGCATCCTCCACGACCGCCACCCGCAACGGGCGTTCAACCCACACCGCGGCCGGCAGCTCGTTGTTGTCGGCCGACGCGTCACCCTCCGCCTCGACCCGCACGATGTAGTTCGCCAGGCCCTCCCGCGTCATCGGGCAGGCCTGCGTGATCGTCTGCCGGCCTGCCGTCAACTGGATCGCGGTCCGCGTTTGCCCTCCGTCGAGCCGCGACTCGATCACCAACTCCGCCGGCCCGGGCGCAGCGGAATCCACGGTCGCCTGCAACGTGGCCGTCGCGCCGGCACCCGCGCTCGGTGGCAGGGCCGCGGAGACCAGTACCACTTCCCGTACTTTGGCGGTTTCGCAGGGTATGGTCTCCACCGGGATGCCGCGCTGGGCCAGTTTCCATGCCTCGGCTTCGGTGTCGCCACCTGTCTCCATCCCGTCGCTGTACACGATGACGCGGCCCCGGCCATCGTGCGGGATCAGGCCGCCGGCCAGTTGCAGGGCGTCGGACAGGGCAGAGCCCGGCTCTTCCGGCATGGCCGTTCGTACTGCGCCTGCGTCGTCCAGCAGCCGCGGCTCCGCGATCCGGGCCCCGCGGTCGAAGACGACCAGGGCGAAGTCCTCGTCCGAGGCTCGACCGTCGCGCAAGGTCCGCGCCGCCGCGACTGCCCGTGCGAGTGCCGAATCGCTGACACTTGCGGAGGAATCCAGCACCGCCACCACTGTCCGACGGTCATCACGGCGATCCAGCAGCGGGCGAGCCAGAGCCAGCACCAGCAGCACGAAGGCCAGCGTCCGCAGAGACGTAACTGCGATCCGCCGCCCGGCCGGCGTCGATCGCCCGCCGGGCCAGTGCAGCGCGACCAGGGGGATCGCCAGAACCAGCAGCCACAATGCCGTGGGGTGCGCGAAGAGCATTGCCTACGGAATCCTCCCCCGCGCGTGCAGCGCCGCCTCAACCAGGAACGCGACGAATGCCAGGCCCAGCAATGCCGTGGTCAGCGACGGCCACCACGACCGGCGCACTTCGGCTGTCTGCAACTCCGCCTTCGCGGATGCCACCGGGGAGGCCGTCCGCGAGCCGGGCATCGTCATCACCGCGTCATCCAGCACCCACAACGGGTCATCCACGGCCCGCTCTGCCGGCACCGTGACCGGATCGTCATCCCAACCGGCCAGTGCGCGGAGCGCCCGCACCAGCATCATCGCCAGGGCTGGACGGGCCAGCACGTCACTTCCTTCGCCCCATAAGGCGTCTGACACAATCAGTTGTGGGGACGGATCCGCCATGGACGCCACCAGCACACTCTCGCCTGCCCGCAGCAGGATTCGTGCTCCCGCGGTGGATGCGATTCCTCGTCCATTCCCGCACACCGCGTTTTCGAAATCGTGATCGCCTGCGCTGACGGGTGTGCCGCCGGCCACCGACGGCCCGTCACCGACGCGGAGTTCCACGGTGCACTCGCCCTCGGACCATTGAACCGACGGATCCGCTGACAGGGCTGCTCGCAGCGCCTCCGGGACCGCGTCCTTCCCACACACACGCACTGGTGTGCGCAGCGGCACGCGGAACGTGGCCGTGTCGTCCGCCGGCCGGCCGTCGGGAGGGTTCAGACGCGCGATCAGCGCATCGCCGTCGGCCGGCAGGTCCGGCACCACGAAATCTGTCACGTCGCCCGGCGTCAGCGACCGGGTCTCCTCCAGCAGTGGTGCGCCGCCGCCGCGGTCCACGCGAAGCGTGGCGTTGCGCGCGGTCGGTCCCCAACTCCCGACTCGGACCCGCAGCGAACCTCGCAACGGGACGCCCGCCGCCGGCTCAAATGTCATGAACACGATGCCGGCGTTCTCCTTCGGCCCAGGGACGGTTACCCCGCGCCAGGGCACGGTGGAAGCGTTCATTACCGCATCATTTGGATCGCCGATCCAGACGGCCTCCGCCCGATCGCGCCCTCGCAGCAGGGATTCCGCCAGCCGCATCGCGCCCGCTCGGTCGGCAGGGCGGTTCGAGGGGGCCACTTCAGCCAGCTTGCCCTTCAGGACGGGCCTCGGATCGGCGAACGACTGGATCACCCGCGGCCACGGATCCGCGACGATGACGGCGAGGTGGTCCTGGCCGGTCAGACGCCCTTCCTCGCGCAGGGCGGCCTCGGTCAGATCGGAAGAGCACACGTCTGAACTCCAGTCACCGCTCATTAT
>CAZBFW010000104.1:0-9709 GCA_964491135.1 uncultured Phycisphaeraceae bacterium
ACCACCCTATCCTACACTCTTTCCCTACACGACGCTCTTCCGATCTGACCGTGGTTGGCGCTGCGCTGGGTCGAGGAGTGCTGGCAGCGGCCAACAAAGCCGCCCCACCGAATGGCGACCACGCCCCGCCGGACGAGGTCGGGAGGGTGCTTGAAGAACGAATCCTGGCGCCGCCTCCCGTGAGAAGGCCCGAAGGCAGGGAAAACGAGGAGCCGAACCGATGACCCGATCTATGTCCGCTTCGCAGAATCGCCGTCTTTGGCTTGCGTTGTCCGCGGTCTCCCTCATGGTGGCCGGCTGCAAGACGACATCACCTGTTGCCTCGCGCGATGCCGGCCGGTCCATGACGATGGAGTACCACAACCCGGTCTGGGACGGGTACCTCGCCGACCCGCATGTTCTGAGAACGCGGGGCGAGTACTACGCCTACGGCACCGGCACGGCGTTCGAGGGCCGGCAGTTCCCGGTGCTGCACTCGACGGACCTCGCCCACTGGACCTTCGTCGGCAATGCCCTGGAGACCGTGCTCGATCCGAAACTCAAGGACTACTGGGCGCCCGAGGTGGCCGAACGCGACGGCCGGTACTACCTGTACTACGCGGGCGACGGCAGGATGCGGGTGGCCGTCTCCGATCATCCGGCCGGTCCGTTCAAGGATGTCGGCCGGATTCTTTTTCCCGACGAGCCGTTCTCGATCGACGGGCATCCCTACCGGGATCCGCGGACGGGCACGTGGTATCTGTTTTTCGCGAAGGACTTTCCCGATCAGCGGGTGGGCACCGCGCTGGCGGTTGCCCAACTGGCCGACGACATGATCTCGACGGTCGGCCCGGTCCGGACCGTGCTGCGAGCCGTGGGTGACTGGCAGATCTTCGAGCGTAATCGCCAGATGTACGGTCGGACTTTCGATGCCTGGCACACGGTGGAAGGTCCCGCCATCGTCTTTCGCGACGGTCGCTACTACTGCTTCTACTCCGGCGGCAACTGGCAGACGCCCGGCTACGGGGTGGGATTCGCGACGTCTGATTCCGTCATGGGACCCTACCATGACACGGCGAACATCGAGGGCGCGACCGTGCTCAAGAGCATTCCCGGCAAGCTGATCGGACCGGGGCACAACAGCGTGATCCTCGGGCCGGACGGCGTTACCTGGTTCATCGTCTATCATTCCTGGAACGAAGACCACAGCAAGCGCCAGATGTGCCTGGATCCGATCGAGTGGGCGCCGGGCGGCCCGCGGGCCTGGCAACCCGCCCGCGGGGCCAGGCGGATCGCGCTGCCCCTGGCTTCGCCGTCTGCTCCGTGATGGCGATCGGGACAACGGTGCCGCGGCCGGCCGCAGGTAGATGCGCGAATCGGAGCCTTGCCGGGTCGTCGTCGGCCGTCGACAGAGTATAGGGCTCCGCCCGCCGGGCCGAACCGGCTGGATGACACCCGTTCGGAAGTACGCGGCGCCTTCTTTCCTGGTGCCGAGCACACGCAATGTATCCAATCGCCTGGCGTAAGTGAGCCAAAAGCGAGTTTCTGAGGATCGATCGGGATGAGAGTGCCGCTCCGTCGCCCTGCTGGCAACGCTCCTGCGATCCGCCCGGAAGCCGCGCGTCTGGAACCGATCCCGGCTTCGACCGAGTGGCTGGGCCAGTGTCGGGAGATGCCCGGCTTGCCCATCGCGATTGCTTAAAGGGCCGAGCAGGAGGCATTAGTTCTTGCGTGGCCGTCTCGCCACCGCCTATACTGGCAAGCGTCATCTCCGTTAGGGCATGGGACGTAAGCAGCCATGCATTCGGCCATGACGTGCCTGAATGAGTGCGTCGATTCCCAGGTCTGTTTCGTCAGCTATTTGCTGTGTTGTTGCGTCGTGTCGATTATGGAGGCACGTTTTTGACAAGGAGTGCCACGCCGGAGCGGTGTTCGCTGCGGCCTCATGAAAAAGCATGCCGCTTCATCAGGCTTTTGACGAACGCGACTTTTCAGTCCCGGAGACAATCTCATGAAACCTGCCCCACGCGCTTTCCGATGTGGTGTATTCCAGCTGGCCGTTCTCGCGGCGGCCTTGCCCGCACTGGCCCAGGAGCCCGCGAGTGAGTCCAAGCATCGGTCTCATCTTCCGATGCCGAACACGATTCAGCCGGGCCTGATCACCTACGATGCGAAGGACCCGGACAGCAAGTTTCCGCCCATCGAGCAACTGCGCCCGCCCAAGGGAGCGCCCAACGTTCTGATCGTGCTGATTGACGACGCCGGGTTCGGCTCTTCCAGCACCTTCGGCGGCCCCTGCCAGACGCCGGTCCTGGATCGGCTGGCGGCAAGCGGCCTGCGGTACAACCGGTTCCACACCACCGCGCTCTGCTCGCCGACCCGCCAGGCCCTGCTCACCGGGCGTAATCACCACTCTGCCGGAATGGGAGGCATCACAGAGGTCGCCACGGGTGCCCCGGGCTACTGCTCGGTGCTTCCCAACAGCATGTCGCCCCTGGCGCGGACACTGAAGCTCAACGGGTACTCCACCGCGCAGTTCGGCAAGTGCCACGAAGTGCCGGTCTGGCAGACGAGCCCGGCCGGGCCGTTCGATGCCTGGCCGACCGGCGGCGGCGGCTTCGAGTATTTCTACGGCTTCATCGGCGGCGAGGCCAATCAGTGGTACCCGACGCTGTACGAGGGAACCACGCCGGTCGAGCTGAAGAAGACGCCCGAGGAAGGGTATCACCTCATGGCGGACATGACCGACAAGGCCATCAAATGGATCGGGCAGCAGCAGGCGCTCACGCCGGACAAGCCCTTCTTCATTTACTTCGCCCCCGGCGCCACCCATGCGCCCCACCACGTGCCGAAGGAGTGGGCCGACAAGTACAAGGGCAAGTTCGACCAGGGTTGGGACCAGCTGCGCGAAGAGATTTTTGCCCGCCAGAAGCAGCTGGGGGTCATCCCGGCCGACTGCCAGCTCACCGCCCGCCCCCAGGAGATTCCGGCGTGGGATGAGATGCCGGAGGCGATGAAGCCCGTCCTGCGCCGCCAGATGGAGGTGTACGCCGGTTTCCTGGAGTACACGGACCACCATGTCGGCCGGATCATCGAGGCGCTGGAGAAGCTGAAGATCCTGGACGACACGCTCATCTATTACATCTGCGGGGACAACGGTGCCTCGGCCGAGGGCACGTTGAACGGCGCGTACAACGAGATGGCCAACTTCAACGGCCTCGCCGCCCTCGAGACGCCGGAGTTCCTCCTGGAGCGGATCGACAAGCTCGGCGGGCCGGAGTCGTACAACCACTACGCCGTGGGCTGGGCGCACGCCCTGGATACGCCCTACCAGTGGACCAAACAGGTCGCTTCTCACTGGGGCGGGACGCGCAACGGCGCCGTCGTCCACTGGCCCAGGGGCATCCAAGCCAAGGGCGAGGTCCGCTCGCAGTTCCACCACGTCATCGACGTGGCGCCGACGATTCTCGAGGCGGCCGGTCTCCCGCAGCCCGAGTCGGTGAATGGCATCCAGCAGGACCCCATCGAGGGCGTCAGCATGCTCTACTCGTTCAGCGACGCCAAGGCCACGGAGCGGCACGAAACGCAGTACTTCGAGATGTTCGGCAATCGCGGCATCTACCACAAGGGCTGGACGGCGGTGACGAAGCATCGCACGCCCTGGATCCTTATGGGCCAGAAGACCGTACCCCTCGACGAAGACGTCTGGGAACTCTACTCGGACCAGGACTGGAGCCAGGCGAACAACCTCGCCGAGGAGATGCCCGAGAAGCTTCACCAGCTGCAGCGCCTCTGGCTGATCGAGGCGACGCGCTACAAGGTGCTGCCCATCGACGACCGAACGACCGAGAAGATGAATCCCGACACGGCGGGACGACCGATCCTGGTTCGCGGGAAGACTCAGCTTCTGTTCAGCGGCATGGGACGCCTGAGCGAGAATTGCGTCCTGAGCATCAAGAACAAATCGCACTCCGTCACCGCCGAGATCGAGGTGCCCGAGTCGGGCGCCGCGGGCGTGATCGTCTGTCAAGGCGCGAACATCGGCGGTTGGAGTCTCTACGCGAAGAGCGGCAAGCTCAAGTACTGCTACAACCTGGCCGGCGTGAATCACTACTTCGTCGAGTCCACGGATGCGCTCCCCGCGGGCCGACACCAGGTGCGCATGGAGTTCGACTACGCGGGCGGCGGCCTCGGCAAGGGCGGTAAAGTGACCCTGTTCGTGAACGGAGAACCGGCCGGCGAGGGCGACATCCCCATGACGCAGGCGATGGTCTTTTCCGCTGATGACGGCTGCGATGTTGGTGAGGATTCCGGCGCCCCGGTGTCTCCTGACTACGGCCCGATCGGCAACGCATTCAACGGTGATATCAGGGGGGTGCTGCTCTCGATCGCGGACGACCCGGACAATTCGGATCACCTGGTCAAGCCGGAGGACGCGCTGAGAAGTGCGCTGGGACGACAGTGAGCCTGGCCGGGCATCCGTCACGCGGCGTCTGGGCCTGCGTGCGGGTGAGGCGTCCGTGGCGGGTCCGGGGCGGGGCTCGTGCCTCGGACAGGCACATCCGGTCACCGGTGACGGCCTTGCTTCCGCGGTGAGGGCCCGGCCGATGGCGTTGGCCGGCAATCGGCTGTGGTGCAGAGGGCGTGGCTGTGCACAAAGAGGGGCGAACGAACCGGAGGAACGCACTATGACGGCGCGACTTGCGTGTGTGTTTCTGGCGATGGGATCAGCGGCCGTCGGTCAGGACGCGGGTGCGCCGGCCACAACCCAGCCCGTTGCGCCGGCGGCCGACAAACCCGCCGTGCAGTCCATCATCCAGAAACTGCCTGACTACACCGGCGACCTGGCCCATCGCAAGTACCTGACCGGCGACTGGGGCGGGGCCCGCACGCAACTCGCCGAAAAGGGGATCCTCTTCGACCTCGACATTACGCAGCTGTTGCAGGGCAACGCCCGCGGCGGGAAGGACACCACCAACGCCTTCCGCTACTCGGGCTCCGTGGACTACACCTTCAAGCTGGATACGGCCCGGATGGGCCTGTGGCCGGGCGGCCTGTTCGTCCTCCACGGAGAGACGAAGATCGGCGACAACATCAACCCGAAGGTCGGCTCGCTGATGGCGCCGAATTACCAGGGCCTGCTGCCCGTGCCGGACGAACCGGGCAAGACCACGCTCTCGGAGTTCTATTTCATGCAGGCGCTCTCGGAGCAGTTTGTGCTCATGGCCGGCAAGGTCGATGGAACGGCCCTGGCGGACACAAACGCGTTCGCCGGCAACCAGCGGACGCAGTTCATGAACACGGGGCTTCGGATCAACCCGGTCCTGTTCTACGGCACGCCCTACACGTGCCTGGCCGCCGGAGCGGTCTGGATGCCGGCGAAGTGGCTGACGGTGACGAGCGCGGTGGCGGACAACGACCCGGACGGGGCCGCCACCAAGACCGGCTTCAACACCGCCTTCCACCGCCGCGACTGGTACACGGTTCTGCAGGAGTTCGACGTGACCTGGAAGCCCTTCGAGAAGGTCGGGCACCAGAGATTCGGCTGGTTCTGGACCTCGCGCGACTTCCCGGAGCTCGGCGGGGATGGCCGGATTCAGTTCCCGCGGGTCGTGGGGCCGAGGCTGATTCCGCGAGGGCTGCTGCCCCGCTGGGCGCGTGTTCTTCGCCTGGGCGGTCAGGTGTACGGCCTCACGGACCTGGACCGGTCCGCGGACACCTGGGGCTTTTATTACAACTTCGACCAGATGCTGTACACGGAGAAGGAGGATCCCGAGCAGGGCGTGGGCATCTTCGGGCGGTTCGGGTTCGGGGCCGAGCCTAACATCTTTGAGCAGTTTTACAGCTTCGGCCTGGGGGGCAAGGGGTCGATACCGACGCGCGACCGGGATGCCTGGGGCATCGGCTATTACCTGGCCAACATCAACGACAGCATCATTCCCGTGTTCGGCCTGCACTCCGAGCAGGGTGTGGAGATGTATTACAACGTTGAAGTCACGCCCTGGTGCCACGTGTCGCCGGATCTGCAGATCATTGTCGATCCCGGCGGCTCGTCGCGTAACGACGCAGCCGTCGTATACGGGCTCCGGATGCAGCTGACCTTCTGAGACGAAATCTCAATTGCGCCGATCGGAACGGGGTCCGACCGTGGCCAGCTGAGAGTTGGACCGGGCGAGGGTTCGGCGAAAGCGCGGGCGGTGCCTGGAAACTTGAGGGACGTAGTGTGATTCACGGCCAGGCGGCCGTCGATTGTCGCCGTGCTCGGCTGCGATTCTGCCGAGGGTGCGCAGAGGCTTGACGTCTCGTGGCGTGAGCCCGACCGCGCCAGGGTTCCTGCGGTGACTTTTCGATGAGGCCTTCCCGGACGGCCAGCATCGCCGCTCATATACGTCAGATCGGCTCCCAGAAACAGATTCTCATGCCTGGAGCCGACGGCGGAGACGAGCAACTCGCCGGAGCCGCCGCTGTGTTCGTCGATTTGCGCTCGCGAAGTGGAAAAGGGGTGCGCCAGCAATCAGCAGAGCGCACGCCTTTTCCAGGTACGGCGTGTTGTGAATCCAGACCACGGTTCCGGCTTACAGGCCACTGAACGACTCCTGGAACGTGGAGAAGTCCTCCAGGTCGACGTCCTGATCGTACTGCGTATCGAACGCCTCCAGGCATGCCTGGGGCGTGATCTGTGTGGGCGTGGGCATCTGGTCCGGCCCGTTCAGGCAGTCGGTGAAGAACGAGTAATCATCGAGGTCCACGTCGCCGTCCCCGTCGGCATCACAGCGCTGGCCGGTGGGGTTCGACAGGTTCAGGGCGTCCGTGTCTTCCAGGTATATATCGTCGATGTAAAGCGGGCCGACGTTGCCGCTGCTTCCGCCGCCGGTCTTGATGAAGAAGGTCCGCAAGTCGCCCGCGGTCACGTCGCGGAAGGCAAAGACGGTCTGCCCGTCCGCGTCGAGCAGGTCCGTGGGCCGGGCGGCGTCCCGCGGCCGCGCGTGCAGGTAGACCTGCGTGGTATCGTTGATGTTGTCGATGAACAGCCAGACGTTGTACCAGGTATTGGGGATCAATGTCCCCAACTCCTCGTAGGCGCCCCCGTCATTGATCCGCAGATCGTTCGTGGCATTGGTCATGCCCAGCTCGGATTCGAAGTCACCGAACTGATCCGGGTACGCGCTGTCGGACATGCCGAACGAATAGGCCTGCTGCTGGCCGAATTGGAACCGCAGGAACAGCATGCGTACCGTGCCGTTGCTGATGAGCAGGGGGCGGCGAAGCAGGGTCGACTCCGTGGTGACGGCCAGCACCTGGTTGTCCGGGTTGACGGGGTCTGCGGTGACCACCGATGTGTCATCCGCCGCGGTCCAGCCGGCCTGGTCGTCGATGGGCCCGGGGATCAGGGCGTCGAAATCCTCCACCCAGACAAACTCCGCCTGCGTCACCGGGCAGGGCAGCGCCAGGGCGGCCAGCAGCACAGTCGTGAAGCGAATGCGATTGGCGCGGAACATGGTGTACCTCCGTTTCTGTATCCAGGTTCGAAGTGAATTCCATCCCAGGCAGAAGTGAACCATCCCAGCACTTCCTCCGTCCGATCTACGCAGAGCGTTGTATGTCGCGATTGCAGCGCCGAGCCGACCTGACGGCGTGAGGGCTGAGCCTGCCCATACACTCCCCTGCGGCCCGATGCGTCGCGGATATACCCCCGCCGTTCGCAGGCCGCACGGCTCACCGCAGCTGGGGCGAGCCGGCAGCCTGCTCGACGGAGTCGCTTCGTGTGATCACCCCCCGATGATCTCGGCATACCACTCCGGATCCAGGTATTGCGGCTCGTACACAGTCCCCAAGGCCGCCAATTGACCAACGAACGCCCGCAGGTGGTTCTCGCTGGCCCGCTCCAGGTTCTGATACACGCGACGGATGTCGCGGTGCGTGGCATCTTCGAGCTTCTCGACGAGGTCGATGATGTCGATCTCCTCGATCGTTGCTCCCGCCGTCAGCGCTCCGGCCAGGGACTCGCCCCCGCTGGCCACCAGCGCCGCGTACAGCGTCTGAAATTCCTCGGTTGCGAACTCCCCGACCTCCATTCCGGCCACCGGGTCGGGCACGTCATACCGCACGAGCAGCGTATAGATGGCGTTCATGTGCGTTTGCTCGCTCGCGGCGATGTTTAAGAAGATGGGCACATCCCATTGTTCCGCCAAGGTCAAGTACACGTCACGGGCGAGCTTCTCCTCCTCCCGCATGAACACCAGTCCCTCAACCTCCTCAGGCGTGAGCGGCGCGGGGGCGACGGATAACGCGGGGGCCGCGGGCGCTTTTCCGTACTGCCACTGCCAGTTGGGGCCCGTCGAGCAAGCGGCGCGGCAAGACTTGACCGTGATTCTATGCGCGATCAGCACGTCGTCCTCCATCGTTCCGCACACCGCGACCGTCAATCCGACGGTCAAATCCTCGAACGCCAGCACCTGCCCGTTCTTCTTGATCACGGTGTCCTCCGTGACCTGCACGGTGGTCCCGGCCACCACCAGTTGCTGCACCTCAGCGTTGATCTCCTCAATCGTGCCTTCGATGGAGGTTCCATCGCCCGGGCTGCAGGCCCACGCCAGACCCCCTGCCAAGCCCACAATCAGCATAGCCATCCATCCGGTATTCCTCATGACACAGCTCCTTTCAATGGGCGGACCCGGCACCGCTGCGACGCCGCAGCGGCGGGCCCGCCATTCCGAATCTGTCTGCGATGGGAGACCGTTTCTCCACATCTGGCAATCGATCGCTGCGGCGGCCCCACAGAAGACCGTCAGGCGACGACCCGGTCCGTCGTCGACGGGGGAGAGGAGGAAGAAACGCCGGCCCCCGTGTCACCAAAGTCTTGCCGGACGCCCTTCTGTGGGTGCACGCCTTGGTTCCGGGCCCGCTTGCTGCGGCGCCGGCGCGAGCACAAAGCTGACGCTGACACTGGCCGTCGTTTGGGTTTTGCTTCCCGTGGCCCCGGCCTGGGTCGCTGCCGACGTCGGGCCAGCGAACTCCAGGTCGGCGAGGACAGCCAGGACAACCATTCAGGTCGTGGTGCCGAGGGCGACGGACACGCATAACCTGACGACGCACAACAGTCTCCTGGACGTTGCGCATTCCTCGTCCTGACTCATACCGATGATCGCAGGCCATCCGCACAATGACCCTTTCCCAGCGCCTTCGTCGCGACGCTTGCGCTTCCGATAAGCAGGGCCCGTACCACCGGACGACATGCGCGGGGCAATCCTGCAAGGCAAATGGGGAAAAGAACTTAGGAGGCAGTGGGTGTTGGTCCCAGCCATCCGGCGGGTCGTTCCGGCGGCTGCCGGCCGCCATCTGGCTGAATGCTCAGCCAGGCACCGGTGGCTCCCCGCCGAGCCCGGGGGGGAAGGCGGGGGGAAGGATGTCGACAAGGTCATGAACGCCCGCGATCAGCCCAGCGGGGGCTGGCCGGGGTCCAAGCCGAGCTTCTCTATCCGGTAGCGCAGGCCGCCGCGCGTGAGACCCAGCAGGCGTGCGGTCTCCGAGATGTTGCCCCCGGTGTGCTCCAGGGCTGCCTGGAGCAGTTGCCTTTCGACGGAGGCAAGCGTGCAGTCGCCTCGCGCCAGATCGAACTGGAATCGGGCCGGACCGGATGTGGCGACGGAGCTTCCGCCGATTCCCAGCATCGCCGGCTCCAGCGTATCCGCGTCGTTCAGCAGCACGGCGCGTTGAATCACGTTCGCGA
>CAZBFW010000105.1:0-9709 GCA_964491135.1 uncultured Phycisphaeraceae bacterium
ACGTGGTAACCGGCCCGGTAGAACCCCGCTTCGAGTCTGCGGTGCCTGATTGGGTGGTCAAGGGGGCGTTCTTCGCCCGGGCCGTGTGCCCGAGCGGTCGTCGTCGGGACCGATCGGCCACGAACAACGTCGTGTTTCGGGCGGAGATCCTCAAAGGGATGCGAGCATGGTTTGATGAGGGGATGGCGTTGACCGGCGGCACGGATATCCATTTCTTCCGGCGCGTGCATCGGGCGGGGTACCGGATCGTGTGGGCCGATGACGCTGTGGTGACGGAGACCGTTCCGAACAGCCGATTGAGCGCGGGCTGGATCTGGCGGCGGGCATTTCGGTACGGTGCCAGCACAACCCGCATTGAACTGGGCCTGCATGGGATTCTCGTCGGCGTACCGCTCGTCATTGTGCTGGGCATGTACAAGTTGCTGAAGGGGGCGGTCTTCGTTCTGCCGTCGGCGTGCTTTCGGGGGAAGGCGGGGTGGGTGAAGTATGGCCGGCTCCTGTGCGCCGGTGCGGGAATGTTCTACGGGCTGGCGGGGAAAGGGTACGAGGAATACCGCACAGTCCATGGGCAATAGCAGCTCAGACCGCGACGGGCTTCCCGCCGTAGATCTCCAGCAGTCTTTCCATCAGTCGACGCTGGTCAAAACGCTCTTCGACGAGCTTGCGACCGGCCTCGCCCAGGGCCGGCCACGTCTCCGGATGCTCCAGCAAGTGCTGCAGGCGTCCCGCAAGGGCGTCCACATCGCGCGTCTGGACCAGGAACCCGGACTCGCCGTCTTTCACGGTTTCCGGGATTCCGCCGACATTTGAGGCAATCACGGGCAGCCCTGCCGCCTGGGCTTCGATGAGCACGCGGCCCTGGCCTTCCTGGGCCCCGTTGCGTGCAATCACTCCGGGCAGAAGAAACACGTGTGCGGCGGCGTAGACATCACGCACCCGGTCTTGCGGCAGGCCTCCGTGAAAGCAGACGCGATCCTGAACGTCGAGCTCGCCGGCCAGCCTCTTTAGTGGCAGCCGAAGGGGCCCGTCGCCGACGACGTCGTACCGGATCCGGGGGTTCTCCGAGGCAAGGCGGGCGAATGCCCGCAGGCCGTACTCGACGCCCTTAACCTCCACCAGGTTCCCCACGGTCAACAGGCGTATGGGCTGGCCGGGTGCGGGACTGCGCGTGGCGAAGGTGAATTGATCCGGATTGACGCCGACCGGCAGGACATGGACGCGCTCGGGCGGGCAGCCGAGGGCGATGGCCTGGTTGCGGGTGAACTTCGTGTTGGCCGTGAAGATGTCGCCGTGCCGGAAGAGATGGCGGTACACGTTGCGGCCGTAGTAACGAGGGTATGTGTTCACGTCGTAGCCGTGAAAGGTTGTGACCAGGCGGCCGGTGAGGAGGTGGTTCTCACGGAGAAAGACGGCCTTGAGCCCGTTTGGACCGAAGTGGGCGTGGATGACGTCGTGTGTCTGAGGTTCTCGAATGGGCTGCCAGGCGAACGGCAGCACGAACCCGGCCGAAAGTTGGCGGTATCGAGGAAGATTCAGCGCACGCAGAACAGCGACGGGGTGAGAGGGCAGTCGGGCTGCCAGGAACGCGGTGCCTTTGAGGGCGCGCCAGACGAGGTTGCGGGGCATGGCGCCGATGCGGGATTTGTGCAGGAGGTCGTATTGGGCGACTTCGGGGTGGATTACGTCATCGCGGCCGGGCCGATCTGCGTAGATCGTCACGTCGTGGCCCCGGTCGAGCAGGGCTGTGATCTGGTCCAGGATGAACGTGGCGGAGAGGGAGGGAAAGGATGTGACGATGAAGGCGATTCTCATGAGCGGTCTGACGGCCGAGTGCGTTCAAGGGCTGACGTTTCCAGGATGCGATCTATCTCTTCGATCACCTCTTCAGCCGTCAGCCCCGTCATGCATCGCGGGTCCTGGCAGGCGTCGCGGACCGACGGTGTGTAATGGCATGGGCTGCACTCGACATCGTGGGTAAGGGTGATCCCCCGATAGCGCGGTCCGTTCTTCAGGTCGCACGTGGGGCCGAAGAGAACCACGGTTGGACACAAGACGGCATCGGCCACGTGCATGGGGCCGCAATCGTTGCCCACGGCCAGGTGGGAGTGTCGCAGGATCCATGCGCTTTCTCGCCAGGTCAGGCGTCCTCTCAGATCCACAATGCGGGGCGACTGGGGCTCGCCGCCCAAAAACGTGTCGTCCGCGCCGCCGACCACGCAGAGTTGAACATCGGGGTGACGGGCCAGCAACAACTCTGCCAGGGGGGCGAAGAAGGGCCAGCGCTTGTGTCGGAACTTGAAGTCCGGCTTCCCCCCGGGTGCCAGGGCGATTCTCAGCGAGGTGGCGGGGGGCGGATGGGGCGGTTCGGTGACGGCCACGAACAGCGGTGGCGTGGGGCCTCGATAGCCCAGGCGGCGGATCATGGCCATGTTCATGTCGTGTTCGGGCTTGAGAGGCCATCGGTTGTAGAGCCCCTCCGCCCGATGAATGCGGCCCAGGGAGCAGGACGCCGCCGACTCGGGTATGGCTGACATCCATGCGATGAATGTGTCGTCGAATCGAGCGCCCTTCAGGACGGCGGGGTCCTTCACGATGCCGTCGACCACACACCATCCGTCGAACAGGTCACCGGGCGGGGGCAGGATGACGAGGTGGGCCCGGGGTCGAATCATGCGTATGGCCTGGACCAGCGGGGTGGCCGCTACGGCGTTGCCCACGCCGGCGTTCATGACGACCAGCACGCGGCTCTGAATCAACGGCCCGCGCGTCCTACGGCGGTAACGCCGAACGCGGATGTTGCGGACTGCGCGCTTGCACGCCGCTACGCAGCGAACGAGCGTGTGCCTGCCTGGCAGCCGACGCGCGAGAGAGATGAGCGGGCGGTCCATTCGCGGACACCTTCTCCTTCCCGAGGAAGACCGGCGGAGGCCGGTCTGCCGTGCACGGCCACGATCCTCTTGCCTATTTGAGGACCGGTCAATGGGCGGCGTCAAGAACCGCCTCGACGAAAGAGCCGCACTGCCAGCAGCTTCGCTCGCAACCGCCAATAGGGCCAGCCGAGTCGGCGCACGCGTGGAAACTCGCGGAGAGCCCAGCGGGCCGTTTCCAGGTCACCAACTTGCGAGTGACGCTGGGCCGTCACGAGGGCCAGGTGTGCGAGGTATCGCTCCAGGACGCGTCGGTGTGAGGGAGGGCAGCCTTCGCGAAGCGGCTGCGGGTGGGTCAGGCTCGGGGGCGGGGGGCAGACGGTCGGGCGGCCGAAGTATCCCAGGTCCGAGGCTTCCGTATGGTACCAGACGAGCGGATCCAGTGATCGGTAAACGGTATGCTGGAGGGCCACCTGGGCCCAGAGGTATCCGTCCTCGCC
The DNA here is from genome assembly GCA_964491135.1 of uncultured Phycisphaeraceae bacterium. GTDB lineage: Bacteria > Planctomycetota > Phycisphaerae > UBA1845 > UBA1845 > JAFGJQ01. Next base: position 3,368 of record CAZBFW010000105.1, read on the forward strand.
ATAGGTGCAGCGGTCCTTCGCAAAGTAGCCGCCGAAGGCTTCCACGACTTCCCGGCGGCAGACGATGGCGCCGGAGAAAAGGAAATTCACCATCCAGGCCGCCTCGCGCGGGCCCGCGTCCGGGGGCATCCGCCAGGGGCCTTCCGTAATCCCTCGCTTGCGCCAGTGTTCTGAATTGTCGGCCCTGTCGGGGCCGATCAGACAGGCGCAAACAGACAGACCACACTCCGGATGCTCGCGCAGCCGCGTTACGGAGTGATCCAGGAAGGTCGGCAGCCACTCGTCATCCGCGTCCAGGAACGACACCAGCGGCGATCGGCTTTCCGCGAGCCCCCGGTTCCTCGCGGCGCCCGGCCCGGCGTTGGTCTGGCGGACGAGTCGGATGCGGGGGTCGGTGTACGCGGTGACGCGCTTCGCACTGCCGTCCGTCGATCCGTCATCGACGACAATGACACTCCAATCGTGCATGGTCTGGCTCAGAACGGAGTCCAGGGCGCGGCCGACGTATCGTTCCTTGTTATACAAAGGGATGATAACGGACACGGCCGGACGTTCGATTGGCGAAGCGGGATCGGTCATGACGCGTGCCGTGCTACGTTGGGGCGATCATCCGCCGGATCCGAGAAAAAAAGAGAGCGGCGGCGCGCAGGAAGCGGCTTTTGGCCATCCGCCACTCGTACGATGTCTTCCCGAGGGCCGTGGCGCACGCCAAGCGTACGGCCTCCTTCCACAGGACGCGACATGATTCAGCCACGTGTCGCACGCGTTCCCATACGGCGCCCGGTGGGTCGGCCAAGGCATCGGAGCGACCGGCGCCGATCGATTGCCGTTCGAAGTAGCTCCAGGCAAGCCGGCGGCGATCTATGCAGTGTGCGACGACGGCGAATGGATCGTACACGACGGTCCCCCCGGACTCAACGATGCGCCCGATGACCGCGGTCTCCTCGCCGCACAGGAGGTCGGTTCCCGCGCGGCCCAGCGCGGGGTTAAAGCCGCCGGCGGCGATCAGGGCCGCCCGGCGGAAGGCCAGGTTCAGGCCGTAGAGACGGCGGCCTGAGTCCAGAATGCGGCGTTCGGGTCCGAGATCGACTTCGGAAAGCGCGCGGCGAAAGTACGGGCCCAGCCAGGACGGCGGTGTTCGTTCGAAGCGCAGCGTGGCGCGGCCGCCGACCACGTCCGCGCGGGTGGCGGCGAAGCAATCCTGGAGGCGTTCGATCCAGTCCGCCTGGACGAGAACGTCATCATCCAGGAACGCGACGATGTCGCCGCGAGCATCCGCCAGGCCGCGATTCCGGGCGTGGGACAGGCCTTGCCGCGTCTCCCGCAGAAGGCGAAGGCTTGCGCGGGATTCGAATTGTTGGAGAACAAGCTGCGTGTGGTCTGTCGAGTTGTTGTCGACCACGATGAGTTCGTGCGGAACGCGGGCCAGGCCGGGCTGGGCGACAAAGCTGTCCAGCATTCGGGCAAGCACATCGGCGCGGTTGTAGGTGCACACGATGACGGAGATCATCTTTTTTGCGGTGCGGACCGCGTCCTTTCCAGTCACCCGGCGACGTCAGCCATCCGCCGGCGTCCAGCCTGCACGTTCGCACAAGGTGGCGTACAGCCGGGCCGCGCTTTCGGGCATCCGGCCTTTCGCCGCCGATCGCCGGAGGGCCGGCTCCACGAAGCTGCGATCCACCCTGGCTTCGACGAATGCATCGAGCCGGTCCAGCCCCCCACCCTCCAGTATCTGGTCATAATGCAGGAAGAGCCAGTGGCCCTGCCGGCTGTGCCGGTCGAGGATGTGGCGGTGCATGAGCATCCACACCTCGTAGGCCCTCGGCTCGTCCATCGGCAGATCCTTCAGGTAGGCTTCTTCCCGGCATTCCGTGAGGATGCTCTGCACGGTTCGCCGCGGGTCGCGAAAGACGCAGATGAAGACCGTCTCGGGCAGATGGGGGCGCCACGCGGGCAGCGTGTAGCAGAACCGGGGATCCTTGAATGCGAACGGGGTGTGGGCCACCTGGCGGCGGATTCGCTCGGTGAGCTCTGCCGGACAAGGAAGGGGGGCATCGAGGGGGACCCGGGCCAGCCACCGCTGGGCACGGCCCATGCGATGACGCGTGAACGGGCCCAGGATCCCTTTGCGCCGCGGCGGGCACACGCCGAACAGCAGAGTTTCATTGATGGCCTCGATGGCGAACGATTCGAAGTAGCCCTTGGGATTGCCGGGCGTCGGAGGCATCAGATCCTCTCCCGCGAAGAACCCGGCTCCATGCAGGGCACCGGCCACCATGCTCGTGCCGCTGCGCCCGCAGCCCAGCACGATGCAGTTCCTCATGGAAGTGACTCCGGACGGCTGTGAGTGAATCCCGGCGGGACGGCCATCCGCAGCGACGGTCTGCGGAAACGGCGAGACCAGGCGTAGGCCGCGGCACCCTGCAGCTCGCGAACAAACGGCCTCAGCTCTCCCTGTCGCAGGGATCGCCAGGTCTGCCAACTCCATTCCCGGGCGTACCTTCCGTATCGCATCAGCAGGAACTTCGCGTAGAAGGCCCCGCGGGCGAAGTCGTCGGCTCGCCGCAGGGCCGCCAGTTCCGGTCCCGTTCTGCGCCCGTGGTGATGAAAGACGACGAGCTGGGGCACGAACGCACCTGACAAACCGGCAAGCGATGCACGGGCGAAGTAGTCCACGTCCTCCACCCGAAAGCGGGTTCCGGCGCCCAGTTCCGGGTCGAATCCACCGATGGTCTCCACAGCGCGCCGGCGGAAAACCATGTTGGCCCCCAGCAAGGCGCCGGCGCGGATCAGCGCTCCCGCGGGGACATCCTGGGGTTGGCGGCGGTCCACGATCGTATACCGGGCGTCGCGCTCATCGTACAGCAACACGCGGCCTCCGCAATAGTCGATGGGCAGAGCGGCAAATGCGCCGAGGGCGGCGCACAGGTAGTCGGAAGCGGGGTAGCAGTCGTCGTCGGTGAAGGCGAGCAAATCTCCTTGCGCACGGGCAATTCCGGCGTTGCGAGCACGTCCGAGCCCGGGGGTAGGCTCCAGGGCAACGGCTGCGGGGAACGCTGCCGAGCGAGCGAACTCTTCACCCACGCGGAGTGTTTCATCGGTCGAGCCGTTGTCCACGATGACCACTTCGCCGCCTGCCTCGTGAAAGTCGGTGGGACTGAGCCATTGCAGGCAGCGGCGAAGGGCGGCGGCCCGGTTTCGTGTGCAGATGATCAGGGAAATCCGCGGTTTGCGGCGGTTCATGGGGCCGTGCTCCTTTCGCTCGGAACGGGCGAGGAGGGCGCGCGGCACGGCACCACCGGACCGACCTGCGGACGCCTCCGTCCGGGCCGGGCTGTCCGGGCCCAAGCGGGAAACCACTCCGGGGCCCGCGGCCTGCGCCCGGGCAAGGACGGTTCAAGCGCGGCACGATCTGGCCGGAGTGCATGGCGGGTCATGTCTTCTCCCGCGATCGAAACGGGATCGCCAACCGGATGAATTCGCACACCTCGCGGAGCAGGTGGGGGGCTGTGAGCGCGATGAACAGGACATACGTTGCGGCACCGGTTCCGCTGCTTAGACACAGAAGCGTTTGCAGGCTGACTCGGTCATACAGAGCGGACCTGCAGACGAGCACCGCTACGAGCATGACCAGCGAACCCGCCAGGGGCGCGGCGTATTGGCGCAGGTAGTGGCGCCAGTCCAGCTCCATGAGCCTGTCCACCAGGATGAGGCACAGTGGGCCGGCGAGATACGCGCGAACGACATACGCCGCGGCAATGACGACAATCCCCCACGGAGCGAGAATGAGCGGGATCGCGACGTTGTAGGCTGTGTTTAGCGCCGTCAGCCAGAGCGCCCACGAGGCCTTGCCATACGCCATCAGGATCGGCGTGTTGAAGTAAAAGACGCTGAAGGCGATGCCGACCAGCGAGAGAATCTGGACGACGGGGATGCTGTCGGCCCACTTCGTGCCGAATGCGACGAGTACGAGTTCGGGCGCGACCGCAGACACTCCGATGAACGCGGGAAACGCGATGAGGCTGGTCAGCCGTGTGGCCGTGTGAAACGCGTGTCGCATCTGGTCTCGGTTTTCCTGCAGGCGAGACAGGGTTGGGAGCATGACTGCCGCCGCGGATTCCGTGAGAGCACGAGTCATTGTGGTGAGCAGGCCCAGGGCCACGGAGTAATATCCGAGCGCGACGGAACCCAGGAAGTATCCGATGATGATGGCCGGCGCCCGACGGTTCGCGACCTGGAGAACTTCTATCCCAACGATATTCAGACCGAAGGCAAGAAGATCGCGGGCATGCCGCCGCGACACGCCGAACCCGGGACGCCAGTTCGAGACAGTCCAGAGCGTGATCGTCCCCACAGCCGTACTCACCAGATTCTGGCCGACCAGGCTCCAGACACCGCAGTTCCAAAGGGCCATGGTGATCCCCACCAGGCTGCCCGCCGCCGTGGCCAGCAGCTTGCGCAGGGCCAGAGATCTGAAGTCCATGCGGCGGCGCAGCAAGGCGCCCTGCGTGGATCCCAGACCACCCAGGATGAAGCCCAGCGACAGCCAGCGGAGCAACGGCGCCAGATTCTCCTGATCGAGCAGGATCGCCACCGGTTTTGCGAGCAGCAGAGTGAGGCCGCAGATGATGATCCCGCCGATCACGTTCATCCAGAATGCCGTGTCGAGATGCCCGGGCTCCAGCTTGGAGCGCTGAACGACGGCCTGTCCGAACCCCTGGCTCACGAAGATGCCCAGGAACGCCGTGACAGCCGATGCCAGGGCGATCTGACCGAAGGCTGCCGGGCCCAGGCGGTGGGCGAGCACCAATGTGACTGCGGTGGTGAGGAGACTCGTACCCCAGTTCTGCACGGACGACCAGAACACGCCCTGGACGGCCTGCTGCCGTAAACTCATGGCATGTCTGCTCCTGCGCCAGGCGACATGTGTTGCTCTCCTGGTTGCGGCGTTGAGCCGGTGTCGGTCATTCAAACCGCGGTGGCCGAATCACGTCAAGTCGCCGGTGCCCGGTTGCACGGCGGTCCGTCGTCCGTCTGGCTCGGGAGGACGGGGCGCGCCACGATCCACCACCAGCCAGACGGCCAGGCCCAGGGCCGTCGCGAGCTGCACCACGAGAACCATCCAGACAATCTGATCGAGGCTCCCGTGCCAGCGGGCCAGCAACGCGGCTTCCACGGCGAGGACGCTCGTATAGAACCACAGGAACCGAAAGCGGCCGACGGAGGCGTACAGCACAGTGATCAGGCCCGCGATGTACGTCAGCATTCGCGCCAGGGCAAGCGGGCCGAGAACCGCACCGGCGGCACTGAATTGTACCCCGTAGACCCGGCGAACGACCGGGCCCCCCGCCAGCCAGAACAGCAGCAGGGGTCCGGCGGCCAGCAGCACGAAGTACAGGCTGACCCGCAGAAAGGCGCCGCCCAGGCCCCGCCCCCGCGTGTACAGGTCGGTGAGCAACGGGAGCAGCAGAATATGAAACGGCGTGGCCACCACGCTGATGGCTTTGGCCAGGATGAAGGCCGCTCCGTACGCACCGGCCTGCTCTTCATCCAGGCAGCCCTTGACCACAAACAGATCCAGGTTCTCGAAACCGGCTGCTGTTCCCATGAGCACGAACATGGGCACCACGAACCGCACCACGGCCCCCCCGTCCATCGGTTCGGCCGGCCGATCGCCCCACACGGCCCGCAATTGCACCCACAACATGACGAGGCTGAGGATCATGGCCAGAAGGTATGCAACCAGGCCGAAGGCCGCGGAGGCGACGACGGCGAAGATTGCGATGCCGATCATGAGGCGGGAGCAGGCTTCCGTCAGAATGTTCACGTTGTACGCATCGAACCGCTGCACCCCCCGGAGCACGCCTCGCCCCACGCTCATCAGCAGGGTGAGGTAGACCATGCCGTAAGCCAGAACCAGGACAATCATCGAGCGAAACCGGAATGCGGATGCCAGAAAGGGCCCGGCCAGGAGGATCAGCGGGAAGCCGGCCAGGGCCCACAGGGCGACGGGTCGGGCGACGGCCGTGTGAAGCGTTCGCAACGCGCCCAGGCGGCCCTGGGCGGCAAACTGCGCGCTGAACCTCGTCATCGTGCCGTTGATGGGGCCGAGGGCGATGTTGAAGAACGAAACAAACGCCAGGGCCGCCGTAAAATCGGCGTAGCCGCCGACGGGCCCCATCTTCCGCCCGGCGTAGACGCAGTAGATCAGGCTCAGTACGGCCGTGGCGCCGGTGCCCAGGGTCAACAGGACGCTGTGCCGCAGCTCGGAACGCATCAATCATCACCCGCCGGCGGAGGAGGAATGGACACCGCCCCCGTCCGGGAAGACCTCGACCGCGC
>CAZBFW010000106.1:0-9691 GCA_964491135.1 uncultured Phycisphaeraceae bacterium
CCGGGCGCCCGGTCACAACCCGTTGACCCGCCGCCCGCCGCCGCGCAGTTCGACCCGACACCGGATGAGCAGGCCATCATGGACGCCCTGGTCGGTGAGGAGTGCGACCTGGATTCGCTGGCCGCCGTCTGCCGGCTCCCCGTGCCGCGTGTCACCACCGCCCTGATGCACCTTCAGCTCAAGGGGGCGGTCCGGCGGCTTCCCGGCAGCCGCTTCGCGCGCCGCTGATCGTCCGGGCGTCCCGCGCCCGACCCGGACGGATACCGAACTTCACGGCTTTCCCCCGCCTGCGGACGAACTTTCTTGCGTCCGGATTCTTGTTGGGGTATTCTTCGTTTCTGGCGCGGCAATGGGTTTCTGAGTCGTCTGTGATGCCCGACGTTGGTGCCGCTGAAAGGATCGAGCGACGCGGCGAAGGCGTTCCCGTCGAATGGATAGAAGTCAGGTTGGAGATTAAACGATGCAGACCTACTGGTATTGGATCTGGGGCATTCTGGCCGCAGTTGTGGTCATCCTCCTCATCATCAAGAAGAAACAGCAGGGAGGCTGATCCCCCCTGGACAGCCGATGCTCATCATCCGGGGCTGTCCGCTGGGATTCTGCGCCCGCCCGTCTCGCCCACGTCGCATGTTCGTCGTGGCGGCGGGGGAGAAACGGATGTCCGACAGGCCTTCTACGAGGCGTCGGCGTCGTGGGGCCATGATTCCAGCGGGCAGCCTTCGCATCGCGCCCGTGCCCGGCAATGCCGTTTGCCCAGTTCCACCAGCAGGGCGTGGTACTCGTTGAACATCGCTGCGTCCGGCGCAAGGTCTCGCTCAAAGAAAGTCTGGATTGCGTCGTACGTCGCTTCTTTCCCGATCAACCCGTGCCGGATGAGAATGCGCCGGGTGTAGGCATCGACCACGAAACTGGCGTGCTTGCCGGCGTACAACAGAATCGCATCCGCCGTCTCCGCCCCGATGCCCGGCACGCTCAACAAATCCGCGCGGATGGCAAGCCCATCACCCAGCAGAGCCGCCTCCAGCGACCCGCTGCCCCGGCGCCAGACCCACGCCGCCAGGGCCTTCAATCGACGGGCCTTGACCCGAAAGGTTCCTGCGGGCCGGATGCACTCGGCCAGCGCCGCCTCCTCCACTTCGTGCAGCCGCCGAAAATCCAGCAGATCCGCCGTTTGCAGCGCCGCGATCGCGCGTTCCACGTTCCGCCAGGACGTGTTCTGCGTCAGCACCGCCCCGATGGCCACCTCCGTCGTCGTGCGGGCGGGCCACCACCCCTGCGGGCCATAGGCTTTCCAGAGCACGTCGTACAGACGCTTCAATGAGTACGACGACCGGCTTGGCATCGATTCGCTCGCGCTTCGCTCAGACCCCCGGGCCGGAACCACCGAGACTCCCCTTCTTCGTCGCTCCGTCGCTATGTCGCTGTGTCCTTCCCCGCTTGCACGGAGTCCAAAAGTCGTCACCATACGATCCCGATGGGAAGGCAACAATCACCCCACCGACCCAAACCGTCCAGCCGGGGGCCGCGCCGCCCACGCAAGGCGACCGCCGCCGCCAGCGACCGCGGGGCCCTCGCCCGTCCGCTGGACACCCTGGTCTTCCTGCTGCCCTGGATCCTGTTCTACCAGATCGCCCTCCTTGTGCTGCCCCCCCGCGCGGCAGCGCCCGGACGCGACCAGGTGGTCGCCATCGACCTGTTGATGCTGTTCTTCGAGCTTTTCGGCACTACCGCCGTCATCATGCCGGGCCTGGCGGTGGTGGTGATCCTCCTTTGCACGCACGTGGCATCGCGAGAGCCGTGGAAGGTTGACCGCCGTGCCATCGCGTGGATGTACGTCGAGTCGGTCCTGCTCGCCATGCCCCTGGTGCTTTTAAGCCTGCTCATGCAGGGTTCCCACCCGTTCGCCGCCACCACGCAGACCGCGGGCTACCCCTGGATCACCGAGGCCACCCTGTACATCGGCGCCGGCATCTTTGAAGAGCTTCTCTTTCGGCTGGTTCTCATCTCGGCGCTGGTCATCATCGGGGCCGACCTCCTCCGGCTTCCCGACCGAACGACCATCTGGGCCGCCGTTCTCCTGGCCGCCGGGCTGTTCGCCGCCCATCACTACGCCCCCATCGGCAGCGACCCGTTCGTCTGGTCCGGGTTCGCCTTTCGGACCATGGCGGGCGTGTACCTCGGAACGGTCTTCGTATACCGCGGATACGGCCCGGCCGCCGGACTCCACATCGCATACAATCTGCTGGCGTTTGCCGTCTCGTCCCGATAGGGTGCTCTGCTGCCGTGGAAGCACTGACCTTTGATATCGGCCCGCTTCGCTGGCTGACCTGCAAAGCCCTCGGCCGCGTCACACCTGGTGCGTATTGGAGCCGACTGGCCGGCCTGAAGCTGCGCGATCTGCCCGTGCCCGAGCTGCCGGGCCCCGACTGGGTCCGTCTGCGCACCCGACTCGGCGGCATCTGCGGCACGGATCTGGCCCTGGTGTTCCTTCGCCACCATCCGGCCACCATCCTGCGATCCTTGAACAGCTTTCCGGCCGTGCTCGGGCATGAGAACGTGGCCGTGGTCGACGCCGTCGGCCCGGAAGCGTCGGAGTGGTCCATCGGCCGACGAGTGTGCGTTGAGTCGTCGCTATCGTGCATCCCGCGGGGCATCGACCCGCCCTGCCGCCAATGCCGTGAGGGACTGTTCTGCCTATGTGAGCATTTTCTCGACGGCCGCATTGCTCCGGGGCTGATGATCGGCACGAACCGGCAGACCTCCGGCTCATGGGCCCCGTTCTTCGTCGCGCACAAGTCGCAGCTTCACGCCGTGCCGGAAACCCTCACCGATGAACAGGCCGTTCTCGTCGATCCCATCGCGAGCGCCCTGCACGGTGTTCTGCGAAGACCGCCGGAAGCCGGCGAGCGAGTCCTGATCGTGGGCGGCGGAATCATCGGCCTCACCGCCCTGAGTTGCATCCGGGCCCGCCCGGCAGCTTGCCATGTGGCTATTGCCTTGCGCCACCGCTACCAGGAGAAGCTCGCCGTCGACCGCGGCGCCGACCATGTGATCCTTTGGCCTCGGTCGGTCGGCGATGCCCGTCGATACGACGACATCGCCGCCCGGGTCGGGGGCCGGCGTATTCCCGCCGCATTCGGCAACCAGATGCTCCTGGGCGGTTATGACGTGGTGTACGACTGCATCGGCACCGGTCGGAGCCTCACCGACGCCATGAAGTTTGCTCGGGCCCGCGGCACGGTCGTTGAGCTGGGCACGTGCCAGATCAGCATTGTGGATACGACGCCCTTGTGGCTCAGCGAAGTGACCGTCCTGGGCGGCTATGGGCGGCAGATGGAGCGGCAGGCGGACGGAGCGCCCCGGCACACGTACGAACTGGTCTTCGACCTGATCGCGTCCGGCCGGCTTCGAACCGACGGCCTGCTGACCCACACATTTGCGCTTCGCGAGTACCGCGCCGCCTTCGCCACGCTCACTCGCCGGGCCGCGACCCACCCCGTGAAAGTTGCCTTCCGCCACGATTGAGACTCGCCCGCAGACGAAGAAGAGCGGTCCCACAAAGAGAGCGGGGCACATGAGAAAAGCCGGTCAGCTCTGGAGAGCGAGCTGACCGGCTTTTCGGTGTTTTGGGATTCTCCCAGCGGATCACTTCTGCGGCAGCTTGATCACCTGGCCGGCCTTCAGGCGGTCAGGGGCGGAGACCTCGTCCTTGTTGAGCTCGTAGACCTCTCGCCAGCGGTTGCCGTCGCCCAACTCGCTGTCGGCAATCTTCCAGAACGAGTCCCCGGACTTCACCGTGTAGCTGCGCCCGCCTTCTGCCGGGGCCGCGGCGGGTTTGTCCGTCGGGGCCGGCTCCGGCTTTGCCTCGCGATTCAACACGCTCAGGTCGCCCGGCGTTTCCGGAACGATGATCTCCTGTCCGACGATGAGCCTCCGGGGATCCAGCCCCGGGTTCACCCGGATGAGGTACTCGGCGTAGTCCTGCTTGCCGTAGAACAGCTCGGCCAAGATGGCGAGCGTGTCTCCTTTCCCGATGCGATAGGTTCGGACCTTTCCCGGCTGCTCACCGCCGGCGGGTCGTGGCGAGCGGCCAACGAGAGGCAGCGGTCCGCGTGTATCCGGCGTGGTCGGCTTGGGGCCGTCGACGCCCGGAGGCGCAGGGGTTGGTTCGGGTTTTTCACCGGTTGCGGGGGCGGCTCCTGCCCCGACGCTGCCGCCGGCGGCCTTGTCTGCCCCGATGCTGTCCGAGGGTTCACTTTCAACCGGCGGCCCTGCGGGCGTGCCCGGCTCGGCTCCGTCGACGGCCACCACGTCAGAAAGCAGAATCGGGCTATCCGGACGGTCGGTTCTCGGCGGCAGGGTGATTGCTCCGGCCCCGTCCGAAGCGGCCGAACCATCCGGCCCTGCGGGCGTGGTCGGCCGATTGCTGACTGGCGGGCGCGGCGTCACCGGCGGCTTTTGTGCGCTGTTCACCCCCGGCCTGCGCGCGCGGTTTGTGTCGGGCCGTGGCGCCGGCTTGGCGTCTGCCGAGGCGGGCGCCTTGCCGTCGGCGGACGCCACTTTGTCGTCCATCGGAACGGGCTTGTCTTTGCCGCTGCCTATGAAGTACCATCCGGCAAGGACTACGGCCACCAGCGAAAGCACCAGACCGATTTTCACATCTTTTCGCATGGAACTTGAACCCCCGATTGTTTTGCCTCGAGCTGCGGCGTGCGTGGCGCCAGCCTAACGTCAGAGTGGGAGAGGTAATTCGCCCGTCACCGGCAGGAGCGAAACCGCGCCAGGGCTCTCCTCTCACCATACAGTAATTCGAAATTCGCTCTCGGTCAAGGCATATCCGCGCAGCGCCGCGCCGTGCGGCTGTTTTTCCGCGCGCGGCGTTCGTGGTATGGTGGCCGTGGACCCATCGCGTGCCTGAGGCGTCATGGGCGTGGGCACGCTGGACCGATCCCGGCGCACCGGGACCATCTCGGTCCGAATCGCCACACGCGTGGGAGCCCACCGCCAGGCGAGAAAGGAGTGCGGTCGTGGTGTTCAGGAACGCAGGGCTTCAATGCCTGGCTGTGATTTTCTCGATCGTCACGGCAAGGGCGGCGGAGCCGACCGGCGGTCCATCGTCAGCGGGACAGTTCCAGCGATGCCACTTGGTTTCGCGGCTGGACGGGGCCGACGTCGAGTACGCGCTCTGGTCGCCGCCGGGCTATGACCCGGCCCGCCGCTGGCCGGCCATCGTGTTCCTGCACGGTTCCGCCGAGGGCGGATCCTGGAGCGCTCCCACCGCCGAAGCCGCCAGCATCCCGGTCCGCGGGGCGAAGGCGGACCTGCCGTTCGTGGTTATTTACCCCCTGATGCGGGGGACGTGGTCGATCAGCGGCCTGGCCGAACTGGACGTGCTGGAAACGATCGACGACGCCTGTGGCCGGGTCTCCATTGACCCGGACCGCATTCACCTGACCGGAATCTCGTTGGGTGGGTTCGCGGGCTGGCGGATCGCCTGCCGGTACCCGGACCGGTTCGCCAGCGTCAGTCTGTTCTGCGGCGGGGGCGAGCCGGAACTGGCCGGCAACCTCCGGAACCTGCCCGTTCGCGTATACCACGGAACGGCCGATAAGAACGTGAATATCCGCGAGTCCCGGCGGATGGTCGAATCGCTGCGGGCAGCCGGGATTGAGCCGGCGTACACGGAACTGGTGGATGTGGGCCACACATGCTGGCTGGGGCCGTATTCCGGGGCCGAGCTGTACGAGTGGATGGCCCGGCAGGTGCGCGTGGCTGACCCACGGCGCGTGAGCTATCAAACGGAGTCCTTGCGGCACCACCGGGCATACTGGGTGTCGATCGACTCGGTGTTGGACCCGGAACAGGCGGCATCGGTGGACGCCTTTGTGCCGGAAGCCGGACAGATTCTGATCCACGCCGAGAACGTCGGACGGCTCACGCTGTCCCCCCCGGCATCATTGGTGCCGCCGGAAACGAAGCCTGATTTCTTCGTGAACAACCAACCGGTTCAGGGCCGGCGGGTGGACGGCGGCTGGGTCGTGGACCTCGCCGGCGACGAAGGGCCGTCCCCGCAGAAGCGGCCCGGGTTGTCCGGGCCCGTCCAGGACGTGTTTTACGATCCGTTCGTGGTGGTCGTGCCGGCCGCGTCGTCCAAGCATGCGCCGGTGTGGCGGGAGGCGGCCGGGCGGGCGTTGGGCTGGACCGAGCGGCTCGTGTTCAAAAACGTCCGCGTCGTTTCCAGTGACAGCGTCACGCCTGAGCTGGTGCAGAATGCGAATCTGATCTGCTTTGGTGATCCACAGAACGATCCGTGGATGCGCGAGGTGGCGGAGTCCCTGCCCGTGACGTGGTCGGGGGGACGGCTGAGGGTGGGCGGCGAGCCGGGGCCGGAGAACGTGGCGGCCCTGGTCATGATCTATCCGAATCCGAAGAACCCCGACCGGTACGTGGTGATGTGCTCCGGCGAGCCGAGCACGGCGGTGGCGCTGGCGGCCGGCGTGCTTCAGCCGCCGTTCCTGTCCCGCGCCCCCCAGGAAGACCTTGTGGTCGTCACGATGGACAAGGAGTTCCCACTGGCCACCGTGCCACCGGTCGACCCCGACCGCTGGCGTTCGATGGCCGACCCGGTTCCCAGTCGCGGAGCGGTCTTTGACCGCAACTGGCAACTCAGGTCGGAAGCGAGGGTCAGACTTCTGGGTGCAGCCGCTCCGGCAGGCCAAACGGACTCCCGGGAGTGACGGGGCCCGCCTCCGCGCAATAGCGGGGCCGGCCCGCACGTTCCGCACGGACCGGCCCGGGCTGATGGATCGGGAAAGCTACTCTTTTTCCTTGGGCTGATCCGCCGGCTTGGGCTCGGCGGCCGCGGGGGTCTGACCCATGGCGGTCATGTCGATGACCTCGACGCCCTCCGGAGCCTTGAACACGAATCGCTCCGCATCAATCTTGGCATCCAGCTTGATGTTACTGAGGGTCTGCGAGTGCATGGGTTTGCCGTCCGGCGTCAGGGTGACCATCTTGATCATGATGCCGGAGTCCTTCGCATACCAGAACTTGGACTGGCCGGCGTTCGGGGCCTTCTGTTTGGGAGTGATCTCCAGCACGTAGCAGTCCGTGCCGTCGACCTTCTCGTCCTCCAGGACCTTGACGTCCGCATCCTTCTTGAGGGCCTCGAACATCTCCTTCGAGGCGACCTGTCTCTGCGCAGGATCAAGTTTGGTCTTCATGGCCGACTTCTGCGTGCCGTCGTCGGTAAGCGTGTACGCGTGCTCCCCGTCCACGATGGTCAGCATCTTCTGCTCCATCTTCTGCTCCTGGTCCCCCATCTTCATGGTCATGGTGGCTTCGTACTCGCTGCGAACCAGGGCCTTGTCACCCTTGCGCAGGTACTCCATGGTGCCCTTGCCGGCGCCTTTCATCGTCATCATGCCTGCCTGATCCACCTCCATGAGCATGGTTACGTCGGCGGTGTACGACTGGACCTTCTCCGAGACCTCGATGATCTTCTTCTCGATCTCCTCCAGCGAAGCCGCGTTGAGCTGGACGGCCAGGCCGACCACGAACAAGCCGGCCAGTGCGGCCCGCAACGTCTCACGTTTCATCTGTTTGTTTCCTTCTGTTGACTCCAGGCATTCCCCGCGCTCGCGGCACACCGCCCGAGCCTGTTCCGGGGACGCGGGCGGCCGTCGGAATGAACGTCCCCTCTGCCGGCCGCCCATGCGAATCGGGGAAGTATACCCGCCGGCGCGGGTTCGCCTAGGGGACACCGCCCCACCCGCCTGCGGTGACGCCGTTTCATGCACGTTCACGTGGATTACAGTGTGGCTGCACAGCGGGAGAGGACGGCCATGGCGGCCGATTCTGGTCGCTGCGGGGTCAGGCGTGCCAAGGAAGCGTCAGTCGGCGTGGGCGTCCACCGTTCGCATCCGCCGGGCCTTTTGCTCGTTCACGAAGGCCAGCAGGATGACGCCGAGCACGAAGAAGACGACGACGGACACGATCGACAGTCGCAGCGAGCCGGTCAGGTGGTTGATGACCGCCATCGCCAGCGGGCCCCAGATGGCGGAGAACTTGCTGAACACCGTGTAGAACCCGAAGAACTCCGCGCTGGCCTCAGGCGGGATCATGGAGCCGTACAGCGACCGGCTCAGGGCCTGCGACCCGCCCAGCACAATGCCAACCACGCCGCCCAGTGCGAAGTACTCGATCCTCGTCGTGATGAAATAGGCGTAGATCACCACTCCGGACCACAGCACCAGTGAGACCATCACCGCCCGCTTGCTGCCGATCCACCCCGCCAGCCTCCCGAACGCCAGCGCGCCCACCATGGCCACGCCCTGGATCACCAGCAGCGTGATCATCAGGTCGCTGGTGGACAGCTTCAGCTCCTCCTTGCCGAAGATGGTGGCCATGGCGATGACGGTCTGGATACCGTCGTTGTAGAGCATGAACGCGACGAGGAAGAGCACGAGTTGCCGGTATTGCCGGACCCGCCGCAAGGTGTCCAGTGTCCGTCGCAGTCCCGTTGCCGCCACCGCCGCTGCCCGCGGCCAGCTTCGATACCGATTCGGCAGTGCCTGCGTCGGCGGCGCTTCACGCAGGGTCAGCGCGGTGATGATCGTGAACCCCGCCCACCACAGACCGGTCATGGCCAAGCCCAACCGGGCGGCCAGGGCCTGCTCGATGCCCAGCTTTTCGTGAAACAAGATCAGCAGCAGGGCCAGGGCAAACTGCACGCCGCCCCCGACGTACCCGGCCGCGTAACCCCAGCCGGAGACCCGGTCCATCCGGTCGGCCGTGGTGATCTGCGGCAGGAACGCGTCGTAGAACACGTTTGCGCCGACGAACCCCACCTGGGCCAGCACGAAGAAGGCCAGCGTCAGCCCCACGTCGCCCGATCCGCAGAAATAGAGCAGCGTGGTGAACAGACTGCCCAGGTATGCGAAGGTCAGCAGGAAACGCTTCTTGGCGGCCGTGAAATCCGCCACCGCCCCCAGCACCGGCGCTGTGACGAACACCACGATGGCCGCCGCCGCGACAGCCAGCGCCCACAGCGTGCTCGCGCGGAAGTGCTGCCCGGCAATGAACACTCCGTCCGGTCCGACCACGGCCTCCGCGAAATACGCCGGCAGCAGACCGGCCAGCACCGTCGTGGCATACGCCGAATCGGCCCAGTCATACACGCACCAGCCGAAAATCGTTCGCCGGTTATTCAGCGGAGTGATCTCAATGGACATACGGCCCTTACCTCGTCGTCCCGCGACTCGGCCGAGTCCGCCTGGGTGCCAAGCCCGTAGGCTTCAGCCTCGGGCATGATCGAACCGCGAAATCGTCGGAAATGCCTCGTCATGCCCGATCCGCCTTCGGCGGAAACGGGCATGCCACCCGACAGGGTCCGGCGGTCATTCATCGGGATGATTTCATTGGCCATACGCCCACTACCGCGCCAACACGCTCTGGGGCACCGCACCGGTTTGCATCATAGCCACGAAGCCGTCGAACAGGTAGGACGAGTCGTGCGGGCCGGGGGCGGCCTCCGGGTGGTACTGCACGGCGAAGATGGGTTGCGACGTGTGGGCGAAGCCCTCCACGCTGCGATCGTTCAGGCTGATGTGGGTCACGACTCCGCCGACACCGGGGAGCGACGGCTCCGTCACCGCGAAGCCGTGGTTCTGGCTGGTGATCTCCACGCGGC
>CAZBFW010000107.1:0-9648 GCA_964491135.1 uncultured Phycisphaeraceae bacterium
ACACCCCGGCTCGACCGCCCGCCGAGCCGGCACGGTTCGAAGGGCTGGCCCGACGCGGGCAACACTTCACCGATCACGCATGGGCTACTTCAGCCTCTGCTTCAGGACCTGCAACATCGTGTTGTTGTCCAGCGGTTTCTGAAACACGCCGGCCAGGCCCAGTTGCGAGTAGTCGGTCATCTGGCTCAGGTTGTCACCGACGGAGCTGAGCATGTACACGGGGGCCTTGTTGCCCAGGGCCATCAGCTCCTTGACCATGCGCGTCCCCGCGTCCACCTCTTCCATCATCAGATCGACGATGATCAGGTCCGGCCGGGCCTCTTTGTAGACCTTCAGCCCTTCCTCCGCCGTACCGGCCTCGACCATGATGTAGCCGTTGGCCTCCAGCACCTTTCGCGCCGCGAAGAGGAAGTCCGGATCGTCATCAACATAGAGGATTACGTGTTTTCCATCTTTCATCATGCATCCCCATGTAACGCAGGGGCACGGACGGTTCCGCACTCCATCGGGCCCTGGCCGACCTCCCTGAGGTCTCCATCCTGCAGGGCGAGCTCCAAATACGCCGCAGCCGCTTCCAGGTTCGCCTTTGCCTGCGGCGTGAGGCCCTCGCCATACTCATCAAACGCGTATCCACGAATGCCCAGCGCATAGCCGGGCGCCGTCGCCCCGAACATCTCACGCGCCATACCCAGGACCGACTCCGGAGCCACGCTGTGCGTGGTGAAAGTCCATTTGGCCTCGGGCATAACGCGGCGCACCCAGAAAGGGGCGGTACCCGAAACCGCCGCGTCCGCGAACACCACCAGGTCGTGTTCGGCCACTGCCGCCGCATCCTCGACCGTCAACTGGTAATCGGCGTCCACGGTGACGCCGGGCAGGCCGCGCCGGGCCAGCATCTCGGCCAGGGCCGGACCCAGCCCGTCGTCCAGGCGCCCCGGGTTCCCGTAGCCGATCACCAGCACTCTGCGGCCGGGCGAGACCATCGACTACTCCTTGTTCCGCCGGTCCACCAGGCGCCCGTCGTGGTCGTATAACTCCACCACCAGCGGCATCCGACCCAGCGCGTGCGTTGCACACGACAGGCACGGATCGTACGCCCGGATGATCACCTCCACCCGGTTGAGCAACCCCTCCTTGATCTGCCGGCCGCTGATGAACTCATCCGCCACGCCGCGCACCGCCCGGTTCATGGGCTCGTTGTTGTTGGTGGTGCTCACGATCAGGTTGGCCATCGTCACCTGGTCGTTCTCGTCGACCTTGTAGTGATGGAACAGAGTGCCCCGCGGCGCCTCCACCAGCCCCACCGCCTCACCGCGGCGCTTGCCCTTGACCACCAGGTCCTTGCCCTGCAGGTCCCGATCGTGCAGGAGTGCGGCAATCTTCTCCATCGAGTGCAGCAGTTCGATCATCCGCGCCCAGTGATACGCCATGGAGATGTTGTTCGGCTTGCCGTTCGTGAGGGCCATGAACTCCTTGCGGGCCGCTTCCGCCTCCGGGGTGTCGATGAAGTCGCACGTGTTCACGCGGGCCAGCGGGCCCACCCGATACCACCCGTTCTCCGGGCCGATCGACTTGATGAACGGGAACTTCATGTAGGACCACGATCGGACCTCTTCCCGGATGTAGTCGAAGTACGACTGGTAGTCCACCTGGTCGAAGATCTTCTTGCCGTCCGCGGTGATCGCCCGCAGGTTGCCGTGGTACAGGTCCATGGCCCCGTCTTTGCGCACCAGCGACAGGTGATTCGACAGGAACGACCCGAAGCCCTTGAGCTCGTCCACGTGCTCCAGGGTGTAGTCCTTGGCGATCTTCAGGGCCGACCTCGCCCACGCCATCATCTGCTCCAGGTCCTTCAGGAAGAAGTCCCGTTCCTGGATGGAGAGGTTCTTGTTGATGCCGCCGGGGATGGCGCCGGTGCCGTGAATCTTCTTGCCGGCGGTGGCCTTGATGATCTCCTGCCCGTACTTGCGCATCATCACGCCCTGGACGGCCAGGTCCGGGTACTTGCCCGCCACCCCGATCACGTTGCGGATGGCCGGGTCGGCGTCAAAGCCGAACAGCAGGTCCGGCGAGACCAGATGGAAGAAGTGCAGGGCATGGGACTGAAGAGTCTGCCCGTAGTGCATCAGCCGCCGCATCTTTTCCGCGGTGGGGGTGAGCTTCTCGCCGCCCACGATCCAGTCCATCGCCTTGGCCGCCGCCAGGTGGTGGCTGACCGGGCAGATGCCGCAGAGCCGTTGCACCAGCACGGGCACCTCCCAGAAGGGCCGGCCCAGGATGAACCGCTCAAACCCGCGGAACTCCACGATGTGCAGCCGGGTCTGATGCACCTTGCCCGCCTCGTCCAGCAGAATGGTCACCTTTCCGTGCCCTTCCACGCGGGTGACGGGCTCGATCACAATGCGCTTGTATCCATTCGTTGCGACCACGGTCTTTCTCCGATCGCCTGACTCAATCGTACTTGATCAACTCGTAGGGCAGATCCACCGGCTTGTTGCTGAGCAGGGCCACCAGGGCCTCCCACAGCGTGTCTGCCGGCGGCGGACAGCCCGGCAGGTGATAATCGATCTTCACCACCTCGTGGCAGGGGTACACCTTGTCCAGCAGCAGCGGCAGCTCGGGATCGTCCGGGATGCGTCCCTTGGGATTGTGCACGGTGGGGCCGTTCAGGTATGCCTCCTCGTAGCACTCCTGAAGGGGAATGTTGTTGCGCAGGGCGGGAATGCCGCCCATGGTTGCGCAGTCGCCCACCGAGATCAGAATGTCGCAGTGCTTGCGGAAGTCCTGCAGCACCCGGACGTTCTCCTCGTTGCAGCATCCGCCTTCAATGAGCCCGATCGTGCAGCGTCCGGTGAACTCCTTGATGTCGTCCACCGGCGACTTGTCGAAATCCACCAGCTCCACCAGCTTGAGAATGCGCTCGTCAATGTCCAGCAGCGACATGTGACAGCCGAAACAGCCGGCCAGCGAGGTTGTCGCAACTTTGGGTTTCGCCATGGTCCGTTCCTTGTTTACTTCTTGTCCGCCGCCGCAATGTCCGAGCCGATGGGCTCATGGTCGTACAAACGCTTGCCCACGGGCACCGCGTACCCCACCCGTTTCTTCAGCAGGGCCCCGACCGGACAGGCGGCCAGCGCCTTGTCCGTCACCTTCAGGTCGGTGTCGCCGAGCCGGGCTTCCGCGTTGACCGCGACTCGCTTGTGCCCGTTACGGTTCACGAACTGGAACACGTTCTTCCCGTCCAGGTCCCTCGATGCCCGCACGCAACGGGCGCACAGGATGCACCGATTGTGGTCCACCATCACGTCCGGATGGGAGGCATCCACCTCGCGCTTCGGCCAGAGGTACGGGTACCTCGGGGCGGGGATGCCGAACCGGTAGGCCAGGGCCTGGAGCTCGCAGTTTCCGCTCTTCTCGCAAAACATGCAGAAGTGGTTGCCCTCGACGAACAGCATCTCGATGATGTTCCGCCGCAGTGCGAGCAGCCGCTCCGTATCATTCTCAATGATCGCACCCGGCGTCACCGGCTGGGTGCAGGCCGACTGCGGCCGGCCGTTCACGAGCACGGTGCATACCCGGCAACTGCCGTGCGGCGTCAGTCCCTTCATGTAGCACAGTCGCGGAATGTACACGCCCGCCGCCTCCGCCGCCTCCAGGATGGTCTGGCCCGGGCGTGCCTCGATCTCCCGACCGTCAATCGTAATCGTCATCGTCTCGCTCATGGTCTCATCCGTCTCTAGTCGGCGAAATGCACCGACCGGCGCCCCACGATGGCCTGGGCCTCTCCCAGGGCCGCCCCGATGTCAAACGTCGGCCGGAACCCGTCCGTCCGGGTGTCTTTCAGCAGCGCCTCGTACGCCGCAGGGAAGTTCTGGACCGTCGACAGCACGGGATTCGCCGATGTCTGCCCGAGCCCGCAACGGCTCATCGTCTTGATGGTCTCGCCCAATTCCTGCAGATAGGCCAGGTCCGCCCGCTCTCCCCGTCCCGCAAGAATCTGCTCCAATCGTTCCTTCAGCAGGATGTTGCCCACGCGACAGGGCGTGCAATAGCCGCAGCTCTCCTCCACGAAAAACTCCATGAATTGGCGGGCGATGTCCACCACGTTGCGCTCCGGGCCGAACACCATCAGCGCCCCGCCCGTCGCCAGGTGGTCGTAACAGATCGGACGGTCAAACTCGTCCGGTCCCACCATCCGCCCGCTCGGACCGCCCACCTGGACCGCCCCCGCATCTTCACCGCCGACCATCTTCAAGACGTCGCGAAGCTTGATTCCGAACTCCACCTCGTACACGCCCTGACTGCGGCAGTCGCCGGAAACGCTCAAGAGCTTGGTGCCCGGACTGCCGGCGCTTCCGAGCTGGGCAAACGCCCCCGCCCCCTTGTCCATGATTCGCGTGACGCAGCAGAAGGTCTCCACGTTGTTGACGATTGTCGGATGGCCCTGGTAGCCCTTCTGGGCCGGGAACGGCGGACGATTCTTCGGATCGCCCCGCAGGCCCTCACACGAACTCAGAAGCGACGTTTCCTCGCCGCACACATACGCGCCAGCGCCCATCTGGATGCGGATGTCGAAGTGGAAACCTTTCTTGCCACCGATGTTCTGCCCGAGAATGCCCCAGTTTCGGCATTCGCTGAGCATGTGTTCCAGGAACGCCCGCAGGTATGCGTACTCGCCCCGAAGGTAAATGATCCCTTCGCTCGCCCCGATGGCATATCCGGCGATGGCCATGCCCTCGATCAGGAGCTCCGGCCGCTCCGTCAGGATCACCCGGTCCTTGAACGTCCCCGGCTCGCCTTCGTCCGCGTTGCAGACAACGTAGCGATTCTGGTCGTTCGCGCCGCGGGCGAACTCCCACTTCATGCCGGTGGGGAAACCCGCCCCACCGCGGCCGCGCAGCCGGGCCGTCTTGATATCCCGGATGACCTCCGCCGGGCTCATGGCCAGGGCCTTGGCCAGGCCCGCTCCCAGGTCTGACGGCGCAAAGATCACCGGACCCGCCTTGCGAATGTTGTTGTTCACCATGGCCTGGACCAGTTGATGGGCGTTGTTGCCGTCGCCCAGGCGGGTCACCAGCCGGCGGGGATCCATATGGCGATTGATCTCCCGAACGATGTGCTGGGCCGTCGAGCGGTGAAGCTCGGTCACCACCACGTCATTCACCAGGGCCGCCGGGGCCTGGTCGCACATGCCAATGCAGGGAGTGTACTCCAGCGAAATCTGCCCATCCGGCGTCGTCTCGCCAAACCCGATGCCCAGTTCCTGGCGGAACGTCTCCGCCACCCGATCCGCCCCGTGCATCCGGTCGATCACGTCGTTGCACAGCCGGATGACCACCTTGCCCTTGGGGCGACTGGAGAGGAAAGCGTAGAATGAAACGACGCTCTCCACTTCCACGCGGTGCGTGGAAGCCGCCTTGGCAATCGCATCCATGGCCTCGCTGCTGACGCAGCCGAACTTCGCCTGGACTGCAAGCACGATGTCCATCATCCGTGCCCGATCGTTGTTGAACGCCCGGCAGATCTCCCGGACAGACGTCTGAAGGTTCTCGCTCATGATGTCCTCTGACTTTGGGCTCCGAACCACTCTTCTTGAGCGCATCGACCGTTGTTCGCTCGATTCTACACTGCCGCCGCCTTCACCGGAGAGCCTTGCGACCACCGGCCCTCTGCCTCGACCATCCGAGGCGCTCTGAATCCGAACATGCACTCGGCACCCGGTGCCTTCCGTCGGTTCCGTATCGAAGGCGGGATCCGCGCTGGGGATCCGGCGACCCCCTGTAACCCGACCCCTTCACGCGGACGAGGCTGGGCGGGGGTCGTCAGAGAGGCCGGGCATCGCGGGCCGCTGGTCGCGTATCCGCGATTGCCGCCGAAATGCTAGCAAATCTCATGCCGAAAGCAACCTGGCCCGCGGGCCGCCCGCCCGTCCCGCGTTCAGGTCAGACGCGGGCAGGCCGGCACCGGCCACCGTGGACCGGAATTCACCGCCGGAACCGAAGCGCCTGCACGGGAGACACTCTGTGCCACTGGTCTTGAGCAGTGGCGGGCCGGTCCTGACGCCCCCCACAGACACCTGCGCGACGGGCAAACGGGACACGCTGGGGTCTGCCGCATCGTCTCCAGTCGTGTCCCGTCACGCGCGTATCAACCTTCGCACCGCGGGCCGGGCAAGCCCCCTGTGGACAAACCCTGCACCCACTGCGGTGAAATCCACCGGCCGCCGCGGAAGGTGCCGCGATTCTTCCGACCGTCCCGATCAGGGCTGGCCCGGCGACTCGGATTCCGCCGCCAGGACACGGGCATCCAGCCAGTCCGCGTGAAGGTGATCGATGATCTCCTCCAGGGATCTCACCCGAAGTTCCAGGCGCCCCACGCCCGTGATGTCCACGGAAACCGGCCGAGCGGGCTCGCCGGTGGCCACCGGCTCGCTTTCCCACAGCTTCCGCCCATCTGCCCAGACCTCGAAACACGCCCGGACCGGTACGCCCGGCTTGGCCTCGTCGTCCAGACCCACCATGGCGGCAAACCGCCGAAACCCGCCGTGGACGCCGTACACCAAGCGAGAGTTCGCATGGGTTCCCAGGCCTCGCTCGAACACTTGTCCGCCCACAGACAGCGGGTTTCCATCCACCGACCGATCCATCCGAAGGGTGCCCCAGTCCTGCTGGGTCACTTCGGGCCGCAACTCAGAAAGGTAGACCTTCTCCTTCATTTCGTGGGAGTACTCGACCTGTCCACCCTTGTCCGCAACGGAAGATCCGTCGTACCAGACGGCCTCTACCTTCACGCGATACGAGCGGCCCGGCGTCAACTCCGTGAGGACGGCCCGCGGGTGGAAGGCATAGCCCAGAATCCGGTCATCCACGGACACGCGGAACGCGACATGTTCGAGATAGGGCGTGGCCCAGGTGACCTCGGCCGAGTCAAGCCCGGTCGCCGCGACGTTCACCGAGCCCGGGCCCTCGACCGGGAACTGGTACGCCGGTTGGGGCCGGAAGCTCAGCTCCCATTTCACATCGCGCGTCGTGTCGCTGTGGAGAGCGAGGGTCGCGCAGCCGTGATGGGCCAGCGTGCAGTATTTCACCGTGCCGCGCGGCTCGACACGTGCGGAAACCGATTGGGCCGGCTCACCGGGCGGCAGGCCGATCGTGACCACATACGGGTCGCCCGCGATCACCCGACTGGTACCGCGCAGAATCGCCTGGCCATCCCCCGAGTCGGACTCCAGCGACGTCAGTTCCACCCAACCCTGCGTGATGTGACGATTCGTGCTGATCAGAACAGGCCGATCGGCGGCCGGAACCAGCGTCAGGACGCGCACGTCCGACGGAGGCACCTCCAGGAACACGCCATGGTCCCAGGCGCCGAGATAGATGCCCTGCCAGAAGTCATAGACGTGATACTTCTGCTCCGGATCCAGTCCGAGTTCCGCCCAGCAGACGTGCCGAGTCGCGTGCTCGCGGTCTGTGAAATTGAAAACGCCCACGACGTCGTAGGTACGACCCAGATGAGCCACCTTCAAATCCCACAAGGGCTTAAGTGAATCGCCGGGATTGAACAGGTCCAGCGGGCGAATATCCACGGCCGGGTAGATGCGGCGGAGCATCTCGATCCGCGACGGTGGCAGATCCGGCAGGCGATCGCTGGTGAGCAACGCCTGCCCGGTGAGACCCTGCACGGTGGCCCACGCCCGGGCGAGCCCTTCGGTCAGCGGCGGGCGAACCATGAACACGTCCGGGTCGCAGTACCAGGCGATGTTGTGCAGGAAATTCCACCTGTGGATCGCCTTGGCCGCGACAATGAAACCGGCGTAGCCCGGCATTACGTCGCCGGACGTTCGCGAACCGTTCATGACGCCCACGCCCGCCAGCGGGATCCCCCAGCAGCCCAGCAGGTACGACTCCGGCCCGATGGCGCCGCGAATGGCCCGTAATGACTCGCGATAGATCAACGGGCTACGCGTCGCGGGTTCCTGATCCGCGTGGAGCGGACCGGCCAGGTACTCCGCCTTCTGCACGTACTCGTCCAGGACGATCGGCTGGCCGTCGATCTTGAAATACGTGTATCCCCAGCCGCGGAGTCGGCGGAACAGGTCTGCCAGGTAGTCAAGCCCCTGCGGCACGCTGGCATCCACCAGGTACGTGCCCTCCCACGTGCTCGACGCGCTCGTACCGTCCGGCTTCCACAGGAACGCGTCGGACGACCGGGCGACCTCCTCGTTGCTCTGCCCGTGCGGGGCAAGCCACAGGCCGGCCTCCAGCCCCAGCTTCCGAATTTCGCCGGCCAGCCCGTCCATGCCCAATTCGCGGAACCGGGCATCGATGGTAGTCCAGTCCCGGTTTTCACCCGCGCCGTGCCCGGTGCCCTGCCAGCCGTCGTCAATCTGGACGTACCGCGCCCCGAATGGCTTGAGATGGCGGGCGATCCACCTGGCGTTCGCCAGCACCTCGTCCGGCGTGATCTCCTGGTAATAGTAGTACCACGAGCACCAGCCGGACGGCGGAACGGCAAAGACGGTTTTGTCGATGGGCGTGAAGAACGGCACGCCGAGCGTGTCCGCGTAATATCGCTCGATGGTGGTCCCGTCCGCACGGACCAGCCGATCCTGCTGAGGATCGTACGTGGCGTTCGCCAGCGGCGTACTCACGTCACCCAGGGTCATCACGAACACGTCGTCCGGACCGTCCGGCGCCACCCGGGCGGGGAGGGGCCGTGGCCAGGGCATCACCGGCCCGGCCTGCGCCGGTTCGGCGCTCGAAGCGGGTGCCAGGCAGCCCGCCATTGCCGAAAGCAGCATTCCGGCCCCCACGATGACGATTCTGAAGACCTGGCAGCTTCCCGCGATCCGGATCTGCCTGCCATTCCTGCAACCGTTTGTTCCGAACAATGTCCACATGGGTATGAATCTCCCGCGCCAGAGAACCCTGACCTCGCCGGTCCGCATCGTACACCGCTGCGCACCCGCCGTCACACCCCCGCAAACAGATGCCGGTTCAGCGCCGGCGTGTGCGGGCCCCGCCGGGGCTCTTGCCGCGCTTCTTGCTCTTGCGCCGAACAACCGGACGCCGCGGCGGCTTGCGGCCGATTTCCCGCGCCGGGGCCGCCCGGGCCCGCGGCCTGCCCAGGGCCGCCGCGTCGCGGACGGCCAGGTCCAACTGCCGGGCAGCCACGTCCACCCGGGCAATCTGCACGCGCACGAGCTGGCCGATGGTGATCCGCAGTCCTGAGGTTTCGCCCACCACGCAGCCGCGCTGGGCGTCCACGTCCCACCAGTCGTCGGGCAACTGGTCGAAGCGCAGCAGGCCGTCGGTCAACAACTCGCGAAGCTGGACAAACACGCCGAAGTTCGTCACGCCGGTCACGACACCTTCGTATTCGTCACCCAGGTGCTTCTCGAGCAGCTGCAGAATCTTGACCAGCTTGTACTCGCGCTCCGCGTCCTCCGCACGCCGCTCGTTTGTGCTGCATTGGGTGCCGATCTCCTCCAGATCACTGTACGAAGGCACGTCGTGCCGGCCCGTTTTGCCCTTGAACTGCCCGGCCAGGTACGCATCCAGCAGGCGGTGAACCGTCAGATCCGGATAGCGTCGGAGATCGGAAGAGCGTCGTGTAGGGAAAGAGTGTAGGATAGGGTGGATTTGTCGG
>CAZBFW010000108.1:0-9590 GCA_964491135.1 uncultured Phycisphaeraceae bacterium
CCGCGTCCACGCCGAGGCTCTGCAGAAAGGGGAAGACGGGAGGCGGCGTCCATGATTTCCGATCGATGACGGCATTGCACGCGGGCGGCAGGATGCGGGCAACATTCTCCGGCAGCCCTCCCCCGGTGATATGGGCCATGCCGGTGATCACCCGCTTGCGGCGGTATCGCTTCAGCGTGGACAACACGGATCGGACGTAGATGCGGGTGGGCGTCAGCAGCACCTCGCCGAGTGTTCGCCCGGCCTCATCAAACGGCTGATGCAGGTCCGCCCCGTTTCGCGCCAGCAGGCGACGCACCAGCGTGAATCCGTTGGAATGCACGCCGCTGGACGGCAGGGCCACCAGGCAGTCGCCCGGGCTGACGAGCTTGCGAGTGATGGCCCGGCTCGATTCCACCACCCCCACCGCAAACCCGGCCAGGTCGATATGGCCCTCGTGGTAGAGGTCGGGCATCTCGGCGGTCTCGCCACCCAGCAAGGCGCAGCCGGCCTCACGACAACCCGCGGCGATGCTGTCGATCACCACGGCCAGCCGCTCGGGGTCGAGCTTGTGGGTCGCCAGATAGTCGAGGAAGAACAGCGGCTCAGCCCCGCAGGTGATCATGTCGTTGACGTTCATGGCCACCAGGTCGACACCGATGCCCTCCAGCCGGTTGAGCTCCACGGCCAGCAGGACCTTGGTGCCCACGCCGTCGGCGCAACCGACGAGCGACGCGCTGCGGTACTCCTTGCGGAACAGCGACTCGGCATAGTCCAGCCGGAACAGTCCGGCGAACCCGCCGTGGTTGCGCCACACCCGTGGCGAGAACGTGCTGGTCATCGCGGTCCGGATGCGGTTGACCCAGACCGCGTTGGCATCGATATCGACACCGGCGTCCTTGTATGTAAGCTTCTCTTTGGACATGCTGCGCGGTCTACACAGTGCGAATCACGCTTGAAGAAGCGGGCCGGGCGCCCGCATCCCACGCGAGTGCCCCTGCGACTACTTGAACATGCGGAGCTGCCGGCGCTCCAAGGCGTACTTGTCCACCGGGTGATCCACGTCCACCGGGTAGTCGCCCGTGAAGCAGGCGGTGCAGTACTTCTCCTTCGGCATGTTCACGGCGCTGAGCATCCCCTCCGCCGACAGATAGTGCAAGGAGTCCACCTCCAGGTAATCACGGATTTCCTGCACCGATCGCCCGGGGGCCACCAGGTGTGACGGGTCCGGGAAGTCAATCCCGAAGTAGCACGGATGCCGAATGGGCGGACTGGCCACACGAAGGTGGATCTCCTTCGCCCCGGCCCGGCGCAGGGCCCCCATCTTGCCCCGCGTGGTCGTGCCACGGACCACCGAATCTTCGATCACCACCAGCCGGCAGTTCTTCACGGCCTCCTTGATCACCTTGAGCTTCATCTTGACCGCCCAATCGCGGTCGGCCTGGTTGGGCATGATGAATGACCGGCCGACGAAGTGGCTGGTGGTGAATGCCCGTCCGAACGGAATCCCGCTGAGCTGGGAATATCCGATGGATGCACAACGGGCGCAGTTGGGCACGGGAACCACCAGGTCTGCGTCCACCGGCGCTTCCTCCGCCAGGCGGCGACCCATGGCCACCCGCACCAGGTGCACGTTCTGACCGAAAACGGTGCTGGACGGGTCGGCGAAGTAGATCTGCTCGAAGATGCAGGCGGCGCCGCGACCGTTTGCGGGGGCAAACTGCTTCGTCGTTACGCCCTCGGCCGTGATCGTGATCATCTCGCCGGGCTCGACGTCCCGGACGTACTCTGCGTCAATGATGTCAAAGGCGCAGGTTTCCGAGGCCACCACCCAGGCGTCGCCCAGCCGGCCCAGCGACAGCGGGCGGAAGCCGAAGGGATCGCGTGCGGCAACGAGTCGATCCGGAAACAGGACCAGCAAGCAGTACGCGCCCTGGAGATGCCCCAGCACGTGGGCCAGCGGGTCGGGCTTGGCCTGATGCGCCGGCTTGGCCAGCAGGTGCACGATGACTTCCGTGTCGCACGTGGTCTGGAAGATGTGCCCGTCGTCCTCGAATCGTCTGCGCAGCAGCGACGCGTTGCAGAGGTTGCCGTTGTGGGCCGTGGCCACCTGGCCGCCCGCGAACTCGAAGAGCAGCGGCTGCGCGTTCAGGTCGCAGTTGGAGCCGGTGGTCGAGTACCGCACGTGCCCGATGGCCACCGGGTTGCGAATCGCCTCGAGCGTGCGGGGGCTGATCACGTTGCCCACCAGCCCCATGCCCGCCGCCCGCTGGATGCGGATCCCGTCCGTCGTGCAGATGCCGGCGGCCTCCTGCCCCCGATGCTGCTGGGCGTACAACCCGAGTTGCGTCAGGTAGGCGGCTTCCGGGTGACCGAAGATTCCGAATAGACCACAATAGTGCCCGATGGTCGGGCGGCTGGCTGCGGGCAATGACTCTCTCCAAAGCGGGGAACCGTGCGCAAGCAAAGACTCAGGGTAAAGTCACGGCCTGTTTTTCGCAATGGTCGGGACGTCAGGATTCGTGGGTTTGACCCGGGATGGCGACGCCGTGTGGCGACGGCGAGTCAGCGGCCTGCGACAGCCCAAAGGGCGGGGGGGGCGGCGCCGAATTGGATCGGGTCGGCAAAGATCTGGACCCAATACACGCCATACTGGCCGCCCATTCGGACGGAGATGCCCGTCTCATGCCAGTTGGCGCCCAGGATGTTTTCCCGGTGCCCCTCACTGTTCATCCACTGCTGCAGCACCTCATCCACGGTCCGCTGGCCGGCGGCAAGGTTCTCTCCCACGGTGAGGAAGTCGTAACCGGCCTCCAGCACGCGCTGCCCGGGTGATGAGTCCGTTTCCGGGTCCACGTGCGAGAAGAACTCGCCGTTGATCATCCGGCAGGCATATTCGTCCGCCACCGCGTTGAGCGTGGGGTTGAGCAGCAGAGGGGCCAGTCCCTCGCGATCGCGCTCCGCCTGGATGCGGGCGGCAAGGTACTCGACCACGCCGTCCACGTTTTCCGGGGTTACGCATGCGGAGCCCGCCGCCGAGGCATGTGCCTCGTCATCGCCTTCGTCCGGAGGGCGGACGTAGCTGCCGGGAGCCGTGGAGGAGCAGCCGACGACCACGCCGGCCAGCAAGGCGACCAGCAACACTCTGAAATACGCACCCGTGCGATTCACCCCCGCACTCCGAGTTCCTTTTTGGCCGGGCTCACCGGCCTGTGCTCTCAGTCTAACCGAAGCCGAGAGCCCGACAACGTAACAAATCCGTAACGCGTCGATGGTATTTGTCTTTTCATTTATCGGATCATACCGTCAATCTCATTCACCGCGAGCGGGCAATCATAACTTTCTTGTTCGTCAATGGTTGTGACGCCACTGCGGCGGGGCGACATCATGCTTCCGTTCGATGCATGAAGACGAATGTGATATCGTCTGGCTGGCGGCCCTGCTTGAAATGCCCGCCCAGGTCGGTGAGCAGGTTGTTCAGCGAGTCCGATGCGGGGATTCCGAAGCCGTCACAGAGGGCCTCCGTGAGGCGCGCCTGCCCCAGGGCCTGGCCCTGTTCATTCCGCACGGCAAACGCGCCCGGCGTGTACAGAACCAGCGTCTCCTCGGGCATGATCCGAAGGGACCTGGACGTGTACGCGTAGTTCTTGATGGAGCCCAGATCAGGCAGACCCGGTTCGGCCAATGGTTTCGGTTCACCGCAGTCGTCCACCACGATGGCCCCGATGCCGCCGGCCGTTGCATATTCGGCGGCCCCCGTCTTGGGGTTGATGACGATGGCGCAGCCCACGGCGCTGCAGGGAGTTCGATCATCTCCCAGCAGCCAGTTGATCTCGCGAAGCAGCACGTGGGGGGGGTCGGCGTGCAGGGCGGCCACACGGAAGGCGGCCCGCATTTCGACCAGGGCCATGGCGGTGCGTGTGGGCGGACCGGAAACGTGAGCGATGAAGAAGGTGGCCAGCCCGTTCGGCATCCGCATCACGTCGTAGACGTCCCCGGCGTGATCCAGCCCGGGTTTGCAGTAGACGGCGAATTGCAGTTGGTCCCACTGGGGAACGTTCGTGGGGTCCAGCCGGTCCTGAATCTCACGGATGAAGGACAGCTCACCCGCCCGGATGGCCTCCTGCAGACGGATCTGCTCCTGGACGATCGCCTCAAGCTGCACCGCCACGGCCGCGGAGTACAAACAGAGCAGGTCGAGGTGCCCGAGGTCAAAGATGCCGGAATCCGGCTTGGAGTCCACATACAGCACGCCGAGGCGGCCTCGCTGCGAGACCAGGGGAACGGCCATGGCGGATCGCGTGTGCTCCTCATCCGTGCGGGGCACGACGATGAACTGGGTACGCTCCAGGCAGCGATAGGTGTACGTCTCCAGGCTGGAGGGTTCGATTGTGGTCGTGCCTTCGGCGCTTCGGCCCTCCACGAATTCGAGGCGGCCGTAGTCCTGCCGCCGCGCGCCGAACCAGACGAGTCGGGCGTCGAAAACATCGAGCAGCGTTTTGAGGGTCAACTCCATCAGCTTGGACATGTCCGTGCAATCCCGAAGCTCGAAGCCGAACCGGGCAAACTGCCTCTCCACCCCGCAGGGAATGGTGAAGGGTTCGTTGGGCTTGCGCAGCAGCGATCCGGGCGGCAGGGGATATTGCCGGATGCGTGAGACTTCCTCACGGGTGGCGGTCTTGGTGATCTCGACGTCACCCTGATATTCGTGAAAAACCTTCAGCAGGAAGTTCGAGATGATGATCTCGTCACCGTGCTCCACTTCGGTGCGCGTCACCACCTGGCGGCCGTTGAGGATGGTCTTGTGCGTGAGGTCCACGGGGTCCAGCATCCATCCGCCGCCGGGAATGGGCACCAGGACCGCCTGTTGCATCGCGACGCGCATGTCCGGAAGATAGATGGCGCAATCGGCCTGCGAACCGATGGAGACCGCACTGTCCTCGAACTGGAGGTTGCGGATGACTTCGTGACCGTCGTGGACAAGAACCTGCATGGGTCCGCGGACTCCGCTGAAACTCGCGGGCGGGGGTGCTGCCGGCGCCTGACCGGAAGAGCCTCCGCCGCGGCGACAGTATAGCAATCGGCGAATTCGTGAACCAGACTTCGCCGGAGTACGATTCCATGCAGCCCAAAGGAACACTGCTTCTGGGACACAGCCCGGACCCGGACGACGCGTTCATGTTCTACGGGCTGGCCACCGGGCAGCTACCCACCCGGGGCTGGGCATTCGAGCACGTATTGCAGGACATCCAGACCCTCAACGACCGGGCCCTCCGCGGCGAACTGCACATCACCGCGATCAGCATTCACGCCTATCCGTACCTGGCCGATCGTTACGCCCTGACCACCTGCGGCGCCAGCATGGGCGACGGGTACGGGCCGATGGTCGTGGCCCGCGAACCCATGGACGTGGACGATCTGGCCGGACGGACCGTGGCCGTCCCCGGCGAACTGACGACGGCCTTCCTGGTGCTCAACCTGCTGTTGGGAAAGGGACGCTTTCGACACCGAGTCATGATGTTTGACGAGATTCTGCCCCGCGTGGCGGCCGGGGAGGCGGATGCCGGACTCATCATCCACGAAGGACAGCTCACCTACGGGCAGCACGAGCTGGCCAAGGTGGTTGACCTCGGGGAGTGGTGGAAACGGCAGACCGGGCTGCCGCTGCCCCTGGGCGGCAATTGCATCCGGCGGGACCTGGGGCCGCCGGCGATGGCGGAAATCACGGGCATCCTGCGAGACAGCATCAAGTTCAGCCTTGCCCACCGCGACGATGCGGTCCGGCACGCCCTCCGGTACGCCCGCGATATGGGTGTTGAGCTGGCGGATCGCTTCGTGGGCATGTACGTCAATTCCTGGACCATCGACTACGGACCGCTCGGCCGCCGGGCGGTCAGCGAGCTGCTGCGGCGTGGAGCGGACGCAGGGCTGGTGCCGCCGATCGGACCGATTGACTTCGTGGCGCCGGCATGAGGCGGGGGCAATACCGACCCGTCACGGGCGGGAAGAAACATGACGCCGGAAGACTCCAACCCCTCCGCTTCACACGAGCCGCACCTGCGGCCGGACCGACCACCCCCCGCTGTCGACCCGTCAGAAGCCAGGGCAGACCGACATCTGCGGTTTGAGCCCGCCGGCGCGGAAAGCACGTTCCGCGACGGCCACAGTGTCTGGGACGAGCCGGACATCCTGCCCGGCCGGTCGGACAATCTCATCGACCAGGACTGGCTCTGCAGCGCGTGCGGATACAACCTCCGCGGACTGTTCGTCGGGCAGCGGTGCCCGGAATGTGGTCGCGTGGAGCTCTATCGACCGCCGCCGCCCGGCGTGGACAGCTACCGCACCTGGCTGCAGAGACACGTCGAGCGGACGGGGCCGGAGACCTGCTGGCTGGTGGCTCTGGGCGCGGCCCTGGTAGGCGGGCTGTGGGCCGTCATCGCCAGCCTCATCGGCACGCAGCACGCAGGGATCGGCGGCTGGAGCACGTTCATCCTGGCTGCCGTGTACGCGCCGGCCATCGAAGAGACGATGAAGATCGCGGCCGGCGCGTATGTCGTTGAGCTGCGGCCCTACTGGTTCAAGCGGGACGAGCAGATTCACCTGGCCACCGTCGGAGCAGCCGTCGTGTTCGCGGTCATCGAGAATCTCATTTACCTGCACGTCTTCGTGCAGAGTCCGACCGTGAAACTGGCCCTGTGGCGGTGGTTCGTTTGCACGGCGCTACACGTCGGCTGCACGTACCTGGCCGCCCGGGGCCTGGTGGAGGTGTGGCGGCAGGCCCTGACGGAATATCGCCGCCCGCGGATCACGCAGGCGCTGCGCTTTCTGGTGCCCGCGATCATCCTGCACGGAGCGTACAACGGCTCCATGATCGCCGCGGAGGGCATCTTCGGGCCGTTTCTGCGATGACCCGCTCCCGGCCGAACCGGTCGCGCGCGGGCCGGCGTGCGAGCGCGTCTTAGACCTTCGTGTGATTTGCGGTTACCATGCCGCGGGATCGGCCCCGGGGCGGATCAAATCCGACGGGTGGGGCGTGGAGTGGTGGAGAAGGATCGGATGTCAGACAGCTGGTCGGTCGTGGAATCTCCGTTTCGGGTGGAACACGCCAGGGCGTACGAGGGCCTGTTCACCCTGGGCAGCGGATACCTGCACGTGCGCGGCTCGCTGGAAGAGCACCTCTCCAACGCGCCGCAGGACCTCCCCTACACCCGGCTGCCCGCCAACGTGACCAGCGAGAAGTTCCCCGCGACCAAGGCCAAATGGGGGACGTACGTGCCCGGCATCTTCGGGCGCCACCCTCTGCTCAACAGCGAAATGATCAACCTGCCCTGGTTCCTGGGCATCGTTCCCAGTGTGGACGGACAGCGCCTGGACCTGGAGCAGTGCGCCGTTGAGGAATACCGCCGGGAACTGCGCATGGATACCGCTACGCTCGTGCGGACCCTTCGCTGGCGGACGGCATCCAACAAGACCGTTGACGTGTGCTTCGAGCGATTCGTCTCCGCCGTCCGGCCATACCTCTGCGTGCAGCGCATGACGCTCACGCCGGGCGAAGCGATGCGGGTGGACGTGGAGGTCGGCATCGACGCGAACGTGCGCACGAACGGCTACGACCACTTCGTCCACGTGGAAACCGGCCGCGCCGGAGGCAGCGCGCTGGCGTGCTTCGTCCACACGGACGCGCATGACCAGGTGGGCATCGTGACGCAGGCCACGGCTCCGCGCGTCGTCTGGAAGCACAAGCCCGATGGCCGAACGGCCACCTTGCGGGCGGAACTGGACCTGCCGCCGGGAAAAGCCTGGACACTCGAGAAGCGCACGGCCGTGCAGACCACGCGGGACCTGGACCCGTGGGACCTGGTGACCTGCCTGACCCAGGTGCAGCCGATGTCGTTCGAGGAACTCCACGGCGAACACGCGGCGGCCTGGCGGGCGCGGTGGGAGACGTGCGACGTGATCATCGAGGGTGATCCGGACTCGCAGCGAGCGATGCGGGTGGCCCTGTTCCATCTGCTGCGGGCGCACGTGCCGGGCGATTCGCGCGTGGCCATCGACGCGAAGGGCTACTCCGGCGACGCCTACTGGGGACGGTTCTTCTGGGACACGGAGATGTACCTGCTGCCGTTCTACCTGTACACCGACCCGCCGCGGGCCCGCACCCTGGCGGAGTTCCGCGTGCAGAGCCTGGACGGGGCCCGGACCAACGCCCGCCGCTACGGGTACGACGGGGCACGGTACCCGTGGGAGTCTGACGGCCAAGGCAATGAGTGCTGCCCGAACTGGCAATACGCCGATCACGAAATCCACGTGACGGCCGACGTCGTCTACGGCCTGAGTCACTCCGCACGGGCGACGGGCGCGGATGAATACCTGCGCGGCCCGGCCGCGGAAGTGGCCGTCGAGACTGCGCGGTACTGGCTCCAGCGCGTCGACCGCCGACCGGGGGACGAGGGCCTGAGCCTGCTGGCCGTCATGGGGCCCGATGAGTACATGCCCATCTCCAGCAACAACAGCTACACGAACCGCCTGGTGTCGTTCGCGCTGGCCGTGGCCGCGGAAGCGGGCGAGGCGGGCGGAGCCTCTCCGAGCGAGCGGGCCGCGTTCGCGGAGGCGTCGCAGCAGTTGGACATCCTGCGGGCGGCGGACGGGGAACTGGTGCTTCAATGCGAGGAATTCGAACGGCTGGCCGAGCCGCGGTTTGACGAGTTCTGGAAGGATCGGAGCAAGCCGTTCGCCTCCCAGGTGTCGCAGGAGCGTTTGTACCGCAGCAAGTGCCTCAAGCAGGCCGACGTTCTCATGCTGATGATGCTCTTCCCCGACGAGTTCACCGACAAGCAGGTGCGGCGGGCCTGGGACTACTACCTGCCGTACACCACCCACGATTCGTCGCTGTCGCCGGGAGCCCACGCGATTGTCGCGGTGCGGCTGGGACGGATGGGCGATGCGTGGCGGTTCTGGGTGGCCGGCCGGGCACTGGACCTGGACGTGGCCCATGGCGGCGCGGCAGAGGGCATCCACATCGCCAACGCGGCGGCCGTCTGGCAGATGGCCGTGCTGGGCTTCGCGGGAATGCGGACGGCCATGCAGAGCGACGTGCTGACCTTGCGACCGCGGCTGCCCGAGGCGTGGACACGGCTGGCGTTTCCGATTGTCTGGAAAGGGCGCCCGGCCTACGTCGACGCGAACCACAAGGGCGTGACGGTGACCAATCGCGGGGCGGAGCCGCTGGCTGTGACGGTCTACGGCCGAACGCACGACGTCCCTGCCGGCGGGCAGCAGCGCTGGGAGGTTCCGGCGTGATCCGCGCAGTGATCTTTGACCTGGACGGCGTGCTGGTCTCAACAGACGAGCTGCACTACCTCGCCTGGAAGCAGCTTGCGGACGCCGAGGGCATCCACTTTGACCGGGCGATCAATCACCGCCTGCGCGGCGTCAGCCGGATGCAGAGCCTGGAGATCATCCT
Source organism: uncultured Phycisphaeraceae bacterium (assembly GCA_964491135.1). GTDB lineage: Bacteria > Planctomycetota > Phycisphaerae > UBA1845 > UBA1845 > JAFGJQ01. The sequence goes on from CAZBFW010000108.1 coordinate 9,443, forward strand.
GGAACGGGCCGCGCAGTCGTACTCGCCGGAGCAGAAGGCCGCGATGGCCGAGGCAAAAAACGCGAAGTACCGCGAGTTGTTGTCGACGCTGACCCCGGCCGACGAGATCGGAAGAGCACACGTCTGAACTCCAGTCACCGCTCATTAT
>CAZBFW010000109.1:0-7421 GCA_964491135.1 uncultured Phycisphaeraceae bacterium
TGGGCCTGGCCGGGCAATTGCTCACCCGCATGATCGCGGCCATGGGCCTGACGCGTGAACAGGTCTATATCTGCAACGTGCTCAAGTGCCGTCCGCCGGGCAACCGTACGCCGGCGCCGGATGAAGTGGCCGCCTGCAGCCCGTACCTGATGGAGCAACTCCAGACGATCGCGCCGCAGGTGATCGTGGCCCTGGGAGCCCCGGCCGCCCAGACGCTCCTGCAGACGGGGGAAACCATCGGCCGGCTGCGCGGGCGGTTCCACGATTACTATCCGTCCGGCACGGCTCTGCTCGGGGCGCCGATTCCCCTTATGCCGACTTATCACCCTGCGTACCTTCTCCGCAGTCCGGGGGAAAAGGCGAAGGCGTGGCACGATCTCCAGATGGTCATGACGAAGCTGGGGTTGCCCCCTCCCGGCAGCGGCCGATAAGGACATGTGAGAAGAAGAAGCCGGGCGCCCGGACCTCATGATGCGGTCCACGCGCCCGGCTGTGATTCCATCCCGGTCCGTCTATTCGTAGCCGTCTGCGGCGGTCACGGGTTGTTGGACACGCCCCCACCGTCCGAAATCGCCACGCCCAACGTCGTCTCCGTATCCGACGGCGGATACTGCACGTTGCAGTCACCGATCATGAGCATTGCCGAGCCGACGATCAGTGCGGCCAAGGCTCGCCAAACGCGCCGCTTCATCGAATTCATCTTCGCTCATCCTTTCCACCGGGCCGTCAGGTGCTCAGTTCGATCGAGCGAGGTCGATCCTGCTTGAGGACACCTCACGGGTCTCGGCTTAGACTCCAGGAATACCGCTTTTCACCATCCCGTTCAACCGTCCCGCCGGCCGCCCGGGAGAAACCCGGGCGGCCGGTTTGCGTACGGTCCTTACCGCCTCCGCCTCACCTGGCTGCGCAGGCCCATCCATGCCAGCAGGCTCAGCGGCATGAGAATCAAGGCGACTCCGTTGAATATGCCGCAGGGCGATCGGCCGGCGGCACCGGGAACCGGCTGCCCCGGCGTTTCCTCAGCCACACACTCGCCCGTCGCGGGATCGCACGCGGCGCCTTCCTCGCAGACCACGGGCGTGTGAACGCATTTTTCGTCCACGCACGCGTCGGTCGTGCAGAGGTCTTCGTCATCGCACTCCTCGTCTTCCGTACACAGGGGCTGCTCCGGCGGTGGCTCGGTGCAGACGTCGCCGATGCCGTCACCATCGGTGTCCGCCTGGTCCGGATTGGACACCAGAGGGCAGTTGTCGCAGACGTCACCGAGGCCGTCATCGTCGGTGTCCGCGTTTGTCGAATCGGCGACGTCCGGACACAGATCGCAGGCATCAGCGACACCGTCCTCGTCGCGGTCCTGGTCGTTCGGACCCAGATCGCAATCGTCGCAGATGTCTCCCAGGCCGTCCCCGTCCACGTCCGACTGGTTCTCATTGGGGTCGCCGGGGCAGTTATCGCAGGCATCGCCGATGCCGTCACCGTCATCGTCGTTCTGCTCACCCGTGGCGGGATTGCGCGGGTTGATCACGTCCGGACAGTTGTCGCACACGTCGCCCACGCCATCACCATCCGCGTCGGCCTGGTCGTCGTTCGGCACCGTCGGACAGTTGTCACAAACGTCGCCGAACTTGTCGCCATCCGTGTTCAGTTGATCGCGGTTGGGCTTCAGGCGGCAGTTGTCGTCCGGATCGCAGATCCCGTCGCCGTCCGAATCCGTGCAGCCGGGAGGCGGGGACTGACAGTTGCCGGTCACCGTGACCGTGAAGCTGCAGGTTTCCAGAGGCGCTCCCTCCAGCCAGCAGGTGACCGTCGTGGTGCCCATCGGGAACTGAGACCCCGAGGGGTGGTCGCACACCACGGTGCACGGCTGCGTCTGGGCCGCGGTGAACGCGTCATCCGGCGGGTAGTAGCAGTAGCAGCCGTAGACCTCGGCCGGAGCCGTCGGGCAGATGCACATGCCGCCGGTGCCGCAGTCTTCATCCACCTGGCACTCGTCCTGCACCGGGGGGATGCACACGCCTCCATCGCCCTCCGTGCACTCGTATCCGTCCGGACAGGGGTTGCCGCTCTCCTGGCAGACGTGATCCACGCAAATGGCCGTGCCGTTGCAGAACAGGCCGTCGTCCGGGCAGTCTGCGGCTTCCTTGCACTCCGGCTCCCAGCAGATCATCTCACAGTCGATTGCGGCAGGAACCTCGAAGGTCACCACCGCGCCGGCCGGGCTCGTGCAGGGCGCCGAGATGTCCGGACCGCATGCGCAGATCGGACACTCTACGTCCTCACAGGCGATCCCGTCGCCCTCGTACGAACCACCCGCCGCTTCGCAATCGCCCGCAGTCAAGACCTCGCAGGTTCCGTCTCGCAGACAACAGGCGCCCTCCGGCTCCACGCAGGGCGTCGAGTTGCTGTTGGCCAGTGCCTGCATCTGGAGGCCGTTGGGGCTCGTCAGCAGCCACTGCAGATCGCTGCCGTCAAACTCGACCTCAAAGATCCCGGCGTGCACTCCCGGCTCGAACACCGTCGGCTGGTTGCGATCCTGCGGATCGGGCACGAACTTGTTGCCTGCCCCCACCGGAATGGTCACCGCCATGGCGTTGGGGTTCTCGTAGCCCAGCTGCGCCTTGTACACCGGCGGGTCCAGAGTGACGGTCTCCACGCACTCCAGCACTGGGATCACCGTGGCCGTCGGCCCGCAGTGAAGGGCGAACGCGCCCGCGATGTCCGCCCGGTCCGACCCGAGGAGATCCAACGTGATCCGCACTCGCTTCACGCTCGTCAGGGCAGGCACGCCGAAATCACTCAGCTCAATGTAGACGGCGTTCAGCGGCTGCGAGCCGTACTCGAGGGTGTCCACGCGGCCGCCCGTAGCCGCCGGGGTGTACTGGATCGGACCCGCGAACGTTCCATCCGCAAGCTCGACCGAGACTTCAAACAGGTTCGGGTCCGTAAGCTCGAAGAAGATCAGATCCGGGCCGTCGTCGTTGTAGAGCATGTTCGGGTCAAAAAGCAGGTCGAATGCCGGCACCGGATCCCCCGGAAGCACCGCATTCGGCCAGGACACGTTCTTGCGCAGATCGGCACCCTTCACGGCGTCAAGCAGGCTCGTGGCGCCCCCGCGCAGGGAGAACCCCGCCGGATTCACGCCCGGGGCCGGCTCGGCGCCGATGGGCTCCGCCAGCAGCCCGGCCGGGATGACGATTTCCGGGGCCGGCGGCACGATCACGCCCGTCATTCCACTCACGTTAAGCGGTGACCCCAGACAGTCCGGGGCCCCCTGCGCTCCGGCCGTCGCGGCCGAGGCTACCATCGTGAGGGCCGCCAAGCCCATCACGAACGTCCACCGCGCCGCGCGCGGCCGTCCCACAGACCTCCTCATTGCAGTTCCTCCATTGCACAAGTGCAGAATGTGTCTTCTCCACCCTGCCGTGTTATCCCTGGAGACCGTCTGCATCAGACGACCTCATCACGACTTTGCTGCCAGCGCCGCGAAGGCGACGAGTGCACGCACTCCGGAGTCGGCGTCCCAACGGGGAGAATTGAAACGATCAGATCTCACCTGGTGCGGCGATCGCGCTCGTCTTTCGGACCGCCGGCTCGCTTTTCCTTCGTGGGCGACCCGCGCTCCACGTCCCTCCGCCACGTCTTCCCCCGTGTCGACCGCGACCAGACACGGAGGAGACACCGGCCGTAGGGCCTCTTCGCCCTTCCCCTCGCATCACACACCGGGTGTCCGCGTGTTCGATATGCGCTCGCGGCACCCCGGGAGCCCTCACTGAACCTCCTCGTTTGAATCATACACCGGCCGATGGCCAAGTGAAGAGACGGACCCGGCGAATTCGTGCGGATACGGACGATTCGGTCCGCCGGGGTTCGTCGGGCGTTCGGCGTGCTCCGGACCGCCCGTTTTATCAGCCGTTGAGGCAACCCTCCCGGGTGTCGCGATGCAGTGTCGATTTATATCGCCGGGTTGGCCGAACGGAACGGGAAATCGGACGTTCCGATATCCCAAAAACGGTCGTTTGACAGGCGATTTCGGCTGGTCGTAGACTGGTACGTGCGGGCCTGATTCGCAGCCGATTCGTTCGCCTTGGGAGGCGCACGTTCCGTCCGGACATTCGAGATGCGGGGAACCTCCCAAGGCCGGTTGGCCAAAATCGACAAACCAGGGGGGGGCAAACGTGCCTCAGTCACCGGACACCTCCGATGCATCGACCCCGGCCAAGGGGTACACCGTGTCGCCTGATCTGGTTCTGGAGATCGGCGCGGACGGACGCGTCGTGCAATGCCGTTCCTCCCGGTCTGCGCTGCTGGTCTGCCCGGCCGACCAGGTTGCAGGGCGGGACCTGTCCGCAGTCCTGGCGGTCGCCCCGGGCCGGATACTTCAGGGCGTTCTGGCCGAGGCGCAGCGTACCGGCGAGTCGGTCTCCCTCCGGTTCAGTTTGACGACCGCCGAGGGCGTTCGCTGGTTCGAATCCACGCTGGTTCCACGGTACCCCGAGGGGCGGGGCGAACAGCGATCCCTCGTCGTCATCCGCGACGTGACGGACCCCAAGCGGATGGAGGACCGGCTGCGGCAATCGGAGGATCTGCACCGGACAATCCTGGACCAGATGCAGGAAGCGGTGGTGTTTGCGGATGAGCAGGGTGTGATCCAGCACATCAATGCCTTCGCCTGCCGCTACCTGAACACCTCGCGGGAGGAAGCCGTCGGCCGGGAACTGCTGTCATCCCACGCTCCGGCCATCCGACCGCGGATCCGCGAAATCATCGAACGCTTCCGCCGCAGCCCGGACGTGCACATGATCAGCCATCAGCGACCGCTGGGCGATCGGGAGCTGATCTTCCGCTTCTCCGCGGTTCGAGATGCGGAGGGGCGGTATCGAGGCATTATTGCCAACCTGATTGACGTCACGGAGATCCGGCAGCTCGAGCTGCGTCTGCAGCAGGCCGAGCGGATGGAGAGCGTGGCCCGGCTCGCCGCGGGCGTTGCACACGATTTCAACAACCTGATGGTGTCGGTCATCGGCCTGGCCACGTGCGTTCGCCGCCGACTCGGCGAGGACCACCCGCAGTCGGAGTTGCTGACGGAGATCGAGCAGGCCGGCGTGAGAGCCAGCGAGCTGGCCAACCGACTGGTCGAATACTCCCGGTCCACTACGCTTCATCCCTTGCCCCTGGATATCAACGCCGTGATCCGCCAGGCGGTGGATCGCTTTCGGGCCCGGGCCCCGGACACGCTGGAGGTTACGCTCACCCTGGCGGACAACCTGCCCCAGGTTCATGCCGACCTCATCAAGATGGAACAGGTGGTTCTGCATCTGCTGGACAACGGGGCCGCCGCGATGAGCCATTCTGGACGGCTGCGCGTGGCGACCGCGCGAACGCAGCCCCCCGGTGCAGCCCGGGCGGAACACCCCGACCTGGCAGACAGCGAACTGGTGTGCATTGCCGTGCAGGATGAAGGAAGCGGGATGGATGCGGAGGCTGCTCGCCGGGCGTTTGAGCCCTACTTTCCCGCGCACCCGGGCGGCAGCGGGCTGGGCCTCGCCTGCGTGCACGGCATTATCGCCAGCCACGGCGGGTACGCCGACGTGGAATCTGCGCCGGGGCGTGGCTCCACTTTCCGCGTGTACCTTCCTTTTCGGCCCGCGCAGGCGGACAAACCCCATCCCCGATGATCACCCGCCGGTCTCAGTACAACAGGGCGGCGTACGCGCCTGAGTTCTCCGAGGGGTCGTGCTCCCACTCGCGGCGTACCAGTTCCAGGCCGTGTGCGCACGACTCGAAGTGATCGCTGAGCTGCCGCAACAGGGTCGGGGCAGGAACGGAGTCGTCGTGGATGAGTTCCGACGCGATGGCATAGGACCGCTTCCCCTGCCGCACGTAATTCAGGAGGCGGTCACGGGCATGGGCCACAGCCCGGGCTTGCAGGGCTTCCGGGTATACGCCGCTCCAGAAGAGCGTGTAGTCCCCGATGTGTCGATACACCAGGCCCCTGCGCTCCGCCGCCGACAAGTCCGCACTCTCGGCCGCAACGGCCAGGGCCAGCATGTCCGCCACCTGGCTCAGCGGCCGGCCCTCCGCGTCACGAACGGCGTGCAGCCGGTCGACGTGGATGAACTCCGTAAGCAGTTCCGCGAGGTACTCCACAATTTCTGGATTGCAGATACCGAGTTCCGCCGCGAACACGTTCTCCACGAGCCCGTGGAAAAACCGCTTGAGGGGGTGACTCTCACGAATCGGTTGCATGATGGCACGCTTCCATGGCAACGCTGAACGCAACAGCACCCTGCCCGGCGCGGGCCATGCCGCAACGGGCCGCCGCCTGTGTATCGTCCTGAAAAATCGTAGAATTCACATGTCGACCGGGCAACCTCGATGCGGTTTTCGCACGGCTCAGAGCCGCATGTGTCCAGGCATTTTCGGACCCTTGCGGTGAACTCGGCCGCCTGACGCGCTGTTGACTGGCCGCGCGGGCGGCTATACTGGCCCTGGGGCCCACAGCGCGGGTGCATGATCATGAACTTGCAGGAGCTGCTGCGGTTTGCCGTCGAGCACGACGCCTCGGACGTGCACGTGCAGGCCGGTGTCAGTCCCATGTTGCGCATCGCGGGACAGATGCGTGCGGTTGACGCGCCTCCCCTCACTGACGAGCAGGCCCGGGATTTCGTCCGGTCGATCGTCCCCTCCCACCGACAGGGAACTCTTGAGGCGGACGCGGTGGCCGGGCTCGACTTCTCCTACACGATCCCCAATCTGTGCCGGTTCCGGTGCAGTGCCTACCAGCAGTTGGGGCAGGCAGGCGTGGTGATGCGGATCATCCGCACGGTCATCCCTACCATCGACGAACTGAACCTGCCGAAAGTCGTGCACGATATTGCCGTTTCCCGGAGGGGCCTCACGCTGGTCACCGGCACCACCGGCTCCGGGAAGAGCACGACGTTGGCGGCTATGATCGACCTGATCAACAACACCCACCGGACGAAGATCATCACGATCGAGGACCCAATCGAGTACATCTACACGCCACGCAAGGCCCTGATCTCGCAGCTGCAGGTGGGTACGGACACACCCTCGTTCGACCAGGCCTTGCGGCAGGCGCTGCGGCAGGATCCCGACGTGATCCTGGTCGGTGAGCTCCGCGACGTGGAGACGCTGCGGATCGCCCTGCGGGCAGCCGACACCGGACACCAGGTTTTCTCCACGGTGCACAGCGCCAATGCACCACAGACGGTGGAGCGGATCATCGCCATGTTCCCTCCGGCGGAGCACAAGCTGCTACTCGCCCAACTGGCCGGGAACATGGAGGCCATCCTCTCGCAGCGGCTGTTGGTGACCCACGCGGGAGGACGGCGTCCGGCCGTCGAAGTGCTCCGCGGGACGCCGGTTACCGAAAAACTGATCGTGGAGAACCGCCTGCCGGA
>CAZBFW010000109.1:7431-9494 GCA_964491135.1 uncultured Phycisphaeraceae bacterium
TAATGAGCGGTGACTGGAGTTCAGACGTGTGCTCTTCCGATCTGCCTGCCGGAGTTGCAGGCGCATATCGAAACCTGCGAATCCGGCATGCAGACGTTTGACCAGCACCTGTTGAAGATGTATCAGGCAGAGTTGATCTCGGGGACGGAGGCCCTCCGGTGGGCCACCAATCCCGAGTCGCTCTCCATGGGTATGCGAGGCATCCGCCGAACCGGCGGTGGTCCGACGCCATCGTAGACAGCCGGCCAAGGCGGATGAGCCGCGGGCGTCGGCCACGTTGTCGGGAGCATCAGTGTCATGACGAACCCGAAATGCGTATCCATCGAAACTCGGGACAACGTGTTGGTGGTAACAGCCCAATGCGCGGAGATGGACGAGGACCGAACGCGCGTTCTTCAAGATGAGGCATCCACGGCCGCAGCCGCCGCCCCGGGTCAACCCGTGGTGCTCGACCTGTCCCGGGTGACCTTCGTTCCCAGCCTCTCCCTGGCGGCCCTGGTGACGCTCCAGCGGACGTGCAAGACCCGCGGACAGCGGCTGGTGCTGGCCGGCGTCCAGCAGAACGTTCGCGGGGCCTTGGCCGTCACCCACCTGGACCGGCTCTTCCAGATATTTGACACTCCGGAGGACGCAATCAGCCATCTGCGGGGCGAACCCCTGTAGGCGGCCGCGCCCGCCATTCGCGTGTCGCGAGGATCCGTACATGAACACAGCAGGGCCGGAGCCGATGGCTCCGACCCTGCTGGTTGTCGGCATGCTGACTTGCAGTACCGCTCCTCACCCGGAAAGCCGGGCGAGGCTCAACCGTGGGGGCAGACTACTGATTGCCGGCACCCAGGTTGTTGACGTTGGCGCCTTCCGGCTCGCCACGAGTCGGTGCCGCGGTGAAGCGGTCGTCATAGAGCGCGCCAGTGCCGAAGTCATCCTGGAACAGGTCGAACACTGCATCGTTGTCCCAGATGAACTCCGTCACGGCATTCAGGGCGACGCCCCACATCACTTGGCACATGTTCGGTAAGCCGCAGCAGCAGCTGGGCATGCATCCGAACGTTACACCTGCCGTGGCCACCAACGCCAAGACCTTTGTCGTTTTGCCCATCATTGGACCTCCTTGAAAAAAAGTTCGCGAACTTGCGTGCCCGGCTCCCCGGGCGTGTCGCTCTCAACTATTCACGTGAACCGTGAAAACGCCACTATATATCCTCGCCTGCCGCTCGGGCAGGTCGCCATTCAACTCGCTCTGCTGCAGACCCGCCTTCCATCCCCCTCTTGCGGCCGCACCGTCCGCACCGTGGTTCCCTGTCGTTCCGTCCTAACTCCCGAACGGGTCCAAGTCCGGCTCCAGATCCTCCCGCACCGGATTCGGCCCGTGCCGGTCGATCTCAAACCCGATCGGACCCAGGTCGGGCACCGCGCCATCGCCGAGGAACAGATCAAACGCGTTGTCCATCGCCACGTCCGAAATAACCGTCTGCCAGACGCCGGTCCCCAGGCATCCCCCAAACGCCAGTGTCAGGCTCCCCATGGCGAGGGCAGCCAGCATTCTCGGGGCCTTCTTGGTCATCGTCTCGTCCTCCTGACAGTTCCGCGGGCAGGCATGAAAGACTTCGTGAATCTTCGTACCAGTCCTGCCCGAACTCGTGGCCACTCCCGTTTGGGTCGCGGCGTAATCATCGCCGCCGCGGCATCATCTCGTGCTCGCGAATTGAATCCGTTTTTCCACCACGTCAGATCGTGTTGGATTGCTCTACCGTCATACCCCGCCGATTCCGCGCTGCCTGGTATCTCACCGCGCCACCAGGCAATCTCGCCAGGGCTTCCGATCTATATGCATCCCTGCCCGGCCTTCGCGCGCCGGCAGGGGGAAAGGACCGCTTCGCCTTCCAGCCCAAAAGTCCATCGCGGACCGAACACGGCCCGCACCCGGGCGGGCCGGCACGCCCACCCCGTGTTGGGCGGAGATTATGCCGAAGCCCCCTCTCTGCCGCAAGGAGAATTTTGGTGATTCTCGCCAAAATTCTGCCTTCGGGGTCCGCACCCTCCACCGAGAGCACGCGACAGAC
>CAZBFW010000110.1:0-1611 GCA_964491135.1 uncultured Phycisphaeraceae bacterium
CTTCTGCGCTCACGTGGGCCTTCGCTCGCCCGAGTTCCTTACGGGCCTTCTGACGTGCCCACCCACCGCGCGTCCAGGGGTTTCCGTACGCCCGAGTTCCTGACTCCGGGTCGGGCCGCAGGCCGGGATGGAATCAGCGCGCCCGTTTCGGCGGCGGGTCCACGCCGGTTTTCTCCCAATCCTCCGGTCCTGTAGGTACCGTCGATGTGTCACTGCTCTGGAGCAGTGGCTGGGGGACGGGCACTGCTCCAGAAGCAGTGGCACGCGGCCGGCTTCCGTCGGCGCGACGACGGGCGATCAGCGGTGCGAAATCACTCCCAGACGAAGATTGGAGGCAGCGGCTGACCCTGATCATCCCAGTTTTGGGTCCCGGGGAATCCGTAGAACAACTGGATGGCGTTCAGACGGACGCGGCGAGACGGGACGCTGGCGGCGTGACCATCGAAATAGGCGGCGTTGGTCCACCCGTCGAGCTTTGCCTGGCAGATTCGGTTCGACTCTACGATCCGGGCTGCGCTATCCGTGAACTGGTATCCCGTCGGGTTCCGGCGCATGTGTGGCGCGAAGTTGGGCAACGCTTCGCCGCTCCACTGGAGCTGGTAGGGACCTTCCTGCTGCAGGCGCTGTGATACCGTGGTGGCTCTCGGCCGGAACCACGCGTCCGCGACGGCCCACTCGGCCGATGGGTTCGGAATCGAGCCGAGGCGAACCGGGGCCTTGTCATTCAAACGACCCGAGTCACTCGCGTCGGGGTAGCTCGAGCCGAAATAGTACCAGGGTTTGGTCCCCAGAATGGATGCGGTCAGGGAGCCGTCATAGACTCCGGCCGAGCCGTAGTTATTGAGCCCGTAATGCATGGGATAGACCGCTCTGCCAGGGTTGTCCCGGCGGAATGCGGTAAACCAGGAGTCCGGCACGATCTCGTTCATGGCGGGGCAAATGGCCAATCGGTCCGCGGCCGCCTCCGTCATGACCTCGCGAAGCTTCCACGTCAGCATTCGGCCACGCCAGAACTCCGCAGTCGGCATGCCGTCGGGGTAGATCCCACGGAGGTTCTGGGTGACTCCCGGATAAAGCGGGCCGGGCAGTCGCGATTCGTGGGATTGCGAGTACGTGAGAAAACCCGCCGAAAGACCCTTGAGATGGGACAGGCAGATGACGTTCGCATTGCGCTGCGTGCTCGTCGCGAGAGCAGGAAGCAACACGCACGCGGCCACGGCGGTGCAGGCCGTCACGGCCATCAGTTGCGCGAGGGTGAAGCCTCGGGCGGGGTCCCTGTGCCAGAGACGGTCGGGCCGTCGAATGGGGAAGAAGCGTGTCATGGGTTTTCTCCTGTGGCTGCGGGTCCGGTCAGGATGGCATGCACCACGGCGAAGTCGGCCAGGTCCAGGTCCCGATCGGGCTCGATGTCGAAATAGCCGCACACGGGGTTGTTGTAGATGATTCCGTCGCCGGCAAAGCAAGCCTGCAAGGCCGCGAAGTCACGCAGGTCGACGTCGCCGTCGGCGTCCACGTCGCCGAGGCCGGGGTCGGGCGACGGGGAGATCGAGAAAGCGTTCGTGGAATCGGTGAGAATCGGCCCGCAGTCATACGAGACAATCTCGATGAAAC
>CAZBFW010000110.1:1621-9483 GCA_964491135.1 uncultured Phycisphaeraceae bacterium
CTCTTTCCCTACACGACGCTCTTCCGATCTGATGAAACGGCCCGAACCGTCCGCGATCGTCGGCGCGATGGGCCAATAGAAAGCCGAGTCCCACACGGGTACGGCGGTGAACCACCACGCCTGGTCTCCGCTGCTCGGGACACGGACTATGACATCGCCGGCCAGGCCGGTGGCGTTCCACTCTACCGTCTCAACGGTTCCGGTCAGCCACGATTCGCCCAGGCCCGGGCGCGTGAGTTCCAGCGTCGGGGTCACGGAGCCGGTGATGGCGAACTGGCCGCTCGTGATACTCGCGGCGCACTCGACGAAGGTCAGACGTACGTGGTAGTCGCCGGCATTGCCGATGCCCGGGCAGATGTCCCAACAGAACGAGCCGTCCGATACAGGCACGCGTCCAAGGTGTACGTGTTGCCGCCCGGACTTCAGCAGGTCAAGGTCCACGTGGCCGTTCGCCTTGTCACACGTCCAGGTCACGACTTGGGTGGAGCCGGCCGTCCAGGATGCACCGGCGGCCGGGCTGACGACGTTCAGCACCGGATCGGCCGAACCCGAGATTTCGAATTCGCCGTCGCTGGAATCCTCGATGTCACAACCGGCAAGAGAACGCACCACGAGGATTTTGTAGTAAGGGCTGTCCAGCGTACAGGGGGGTACTTGCCATGCGTAGGAGCCCGCCGCCGCGGGAACCGTATCGATCAGGTCGAAATCCTCGTCCTCGCGAACGGACCAGATTTCCACTAATCCAGTATGGGAGTTGGCCGTCCAGGTGATGTCATGGGTCTGATCGGCGTACCAGACTTCGCCGCCGTTGGGGGATGTGACGGTGATCTGAGGCGGATCCGCCGGCGTGGAGATCCAGAAGGGAGTGTCGCTGAAGTCCTCCACGGGCTCCATGCAGGTCTCCAGCCAGGCGATCCGGATGGTGTACTCGCCCTCGTCGAAGCCGCCGGGGCACAGGTCCCAGGCCAATGCCCCGACCTCCATGGGACATGCGCCGAGGAAGCTGTGTACATCGCCGTCCTTGTTTAACCAGATTCCGACGTGACCGGTCGGATTGGACGCGTTCCAGGTGATGACCTGGTGAGAGCCTGCCGGCCACGATTCGCCGCCCTTGGGAGACGTCAGCGACAGTGCCGGACGAGCCGGCCCCGTGATCTCGAAGGGCGCATCGCTCTCGTCTGACTCGGCCGGGTTGCCTACGGTGGTGACGCGGACCTTGTATTGCGCGCCGGGAACGGCCTGCTCGCAGATCTGCCAGTCAAAGTAGGTTCCGCCCGCCGGTCCGATTGTGTAGTAGGGCTCGCCATCCTTGAGCAGGATGATGTCCACGCCGTATGAGTAACCAGCCCACTGGATTTGGCAGATGTCGCCCGCCTCGATGACTTCGCCGCCGTTCGGGTATGTGACGGTGATGGCCGTTCGTGAGCCGGGCGGTTCGCCGCTGTCGGCTGACGCGGGTGCGCCGACGGCCGCAAGGGTGGTAGAAACGATCAGAACGAACCGGGGAAAGCGTGTCATCGCGATCATCTGTCTTCTCCGCACCGTGTCCTCGTTTGCTTGGGCGGCAAACGCTGCGGGCGTCCCTGTACACCGTGATTGTACACTTTATGTTGTGGTGCTTCAATCCCCTTGTGCGTTTCAGGGCGCGGACCGCGGGTCCGGATGAAATCAGCCCGCCCGTTTCAGCGGCGGGTTCACTGCTGTTGAGCAGTCCCTATTCTCCGCCGTCGGTTTCAGGCCCGTTCACGGGCCTGGGACGTGCCGTATTCCGAGCGGCGGGTCGGCCTGTCCGCAGGAGAAACGGCGTCTCTTGCTGGCCGGGCCGGACCCGACCCCGACGGGGTCATGGCGGATAGCCACGGGTGAAGCTCCGATGCGAATCGGAGCGGAACCCGTGGAGGCAGGTACTCTTCCCATCCATGTCCCGCCCCCGAACGGGGGCGGAGGATGTCACCCGGGGAAATTGTGAGCCACGCTACTTGTTTCTTGCGTTGAGGGGGCGTGCTCAACGGGACATCCGTGCGCCGGCGAAGGCCGGTGAGGGGTTGTGGATGCAAGAGTCCGCTGCGGCGGACTGGGGTGACGCTGCGCGGGCCATGGGAGGAGGATGGGAAGGCCGGCCGAAGCCTCCTGCGTTCCAGACGTGAGGCGGGACACCAGCACAAACCCTCCCCACTGAGCGATCGCGCCCCTTGGTGGGCTCGTGTCCAACGCACACGGTCTCGCGGCCGGCCGCGAACCGTGTCTTTCGGCATGGCCGGCCTGCCGATGTCTGCGTCGAGCGGTTGTTGCTTGAGTCAGACTTCTCGTCGAGGTATCATGAGAGATGTGACAGCTTGGCCCTGACTCGCCGGTGCGGATGACATGGACACCGAACAAACAGCCCAAACCGGTCGCTTCGCATTCCTGTTCAGGAAGCTGGACGGAAGATGGACGGTTGGCATCAGAGTGGTCGTCGTCCTGCTGTGCCTCTTGTCGTGTTTTCTGGCCGTTTTCCGTTGGTGCAGAGACTACGCGGCCCTCGACAAACGGTTCACCCACTTTACGGCGTTCGGCCAGTTCATAGGCGTACCGTGCTACACGACGTCCGATGTGGACGTGTCTGAGGTCGGCAAACCGGAGAAAGTCACACTTGCCGAGATGACCGCAGTTACACCGACCAAGGTAGAGCATGATCGCGTCAAGGGCGAATGGATGGTCTACCTGAGCGACGATAAGCGTTCCTTGCTGTACCAAACCCGGCGTGGCCCGGAATCACACTTCTGCCCCGTTCGGGATCATCACACGGCGCAATCCCTCTGGAAGGGGAAAGTGGTCATATGGGAAGGCGATCCCATTCGCGACTTGAAGCAGAAGAGAGTCTTCACCTTGGCACCGCAAACCCAAGTCACTTGTTTGGACGTGAGGCCGTCTTCTTACTCCCTCCGTGGCGGTGGCTGGTCCGGGGGCGTTTGGTTCGTGGGGAGTTTTGAACTCCCTTCCGGCATCGTAGCAGAGACAATCTTCAGGGCCGAAGACGTCCGACTCCCGCCGTGAAGCCCTTCCCGGCAAATCGGGGGACACCATACCTAATTCCTGTGTTGAGGGCGCGTGCTCGACGGGACACCTGGGGGTCGGCGAAGGCCGGCGAGGGGCTGTGGATGCAACGGGCCGCCGCGGGGCGGGTTGGGGCGCGCTACGCGGCAGGCCGGCTGAAGCCGGCCACGGAGGACGGATGGGATGCAGAGGATTGAGAAAGGATGTTGAGGCGGGACTGGCGTTGGCGAAGGGACGGCAGCGGCGGTCGGATGTGCCGCGAAACGGCAAGCCACGGACACGCGGGTGGAAGGGGGGAGGGGCACTGCTCAAGAAGCAGTGGCACCGGGGGGACGAGCACTGCTCAAGAGCAGTGGCACACGGGGAGGAGCTGCTCCAGAGCAGTGGCACCGGGTTCCGTTCTCAGGGGGCGGGTTGGGTGGTTCGGGACTGAACTTTCGGAGGCACTTCGGGCACGGCCGTTTGGAGGGCGAGGATGGAGTAGGCGGTGACGAGGTTGGGGTTGCCTTCGTACCAGCGGTCGGCCGCGTTGACCCAGCTTCCGTCGTCGCGCTGGCGGGCGATCAACGCGCGGCAGAGATCCTCGCGCCAGCGATGCGGCCGGCCGCCGGCGTCAACGATCGTCTCTTCGCCCCAGGCCAGCAGGGCGCGGGCGAAGACGTGATAATAGTAGTACAAGCCCTCCGTCGAGCCGGTGTCGGACAGATTCGGATTGCACTCCAGCGTGTAGTTGCGGCGAATCCAGTCAAACGCGGCCTGAACGCGCGGGTCCTTCCGGTCGACCGCGGCATACAGCATGCTCTTGAAGCCGGCGTACGTCATGGAGCCGTACGAGCGCAGTTGGAGCTTGCCGTCGACGACAATCGTGCCCGCCTTGCTCTCGCCGTCGTTCGCGCACGTGTAGATGAACCCGCCGTCGCGGGCCTGGGCGGCGAAGGGCTGGTCGTTGCTGCCGCTGTGCATCTGGCAGCGCTGCACAAAGACCACGGCCTTCTGGAAGGCGGGATGGTCCGCGGGCAGGCCGCTCTGGTGCAGGGCCTCCAGCATTAACTGCGTATTGGACAGGTCCGGCCGCTTGCTCTGACCGTAGCCGGCGCCGCCGTACCAGGCGTGGGAGCGGTCGTACGATTCCTCTTCGTCCCACTGCAGCCGAGTGAGGAACTCCTGGGCCTTCTTGATGAGGGGCTCCAGGGCCGGGTCCCGCGCGGCGGACAGGGCCATGAGCGCGACGGCGGTGTAGTAGTTCCGCAGGTCGATGCCGTCGACATAGATGCCGCCGTCGTCGCGGGCGGATCGCGTGATGAAGGTGAGCGCTCGTTTGCAGATGGGGTGCTGCGGGCCGTAGTCCGGATGCTGCAAAAACCCCTGGACGGCCAGGGCGGTGATGGCCGGATCGGTCTGGCCAAAGCTCTCCCAGCCGCCGTCGGGCTGCTGGGTCGCGGCGAGGAATTTGAGTCCGCGGTCGACGGCTGTCTGGGCGTCAACCGATAGGACTCGATCTACCTCGGGCTTCGGTTCAGCGGCGGTCGCGTGGGATGTCGGTATGGCAAGAGCCGTTGCCAGTATGACGGCGAGGGAGCTCACCGCGCAAGTCTTGTGGAGTTTCATAGCAGCTTCGTCTCCCGTTCATGTCCGCGGCCGGATTATCCGCGCGCTGCGTGCCTGTCTACCGTTCTGTGATGCGCAGGTCAACCGGGTTCTGCGGGCACGGGGATGATCCGCAGCCGGACGGGGGTTTCGGGCGGCGGCAGCATCATCGTGTTGACCTCCAGGCCGACGGGGCCGCGGTAGGGATTGCCCACGTCGCGGGTGATGTTGAGCAGAGCGGTGGCGTCGTACCAGAGTGCGATGACGGAGCGCTCCACGTCGGCGATGAAGTATTCGGGGCTGTCGGGTTGGTCGCCGTGGAAGAACGACCCGGTGAACACCCATCGGAGCGGGTCGGGCGATTGGCCGGTGCGGCGGTCGATGAGAAACCGTTCGATGGGGACGGCTTCGGCGGGTGAGCCGATGGATACTTCGAGTCGGACGAGGGTGCCGGGCTCGGCGGGCGCGGTGGCGGGAGGGGCGTCACCTCGCGCGTGCGGGCCGACGTCGCCCGGCCGGCAACCGGCCAGCAGCAGGGCGGTGTGGAGGTGGGACGGCCGGCAGGGCAGGACGAGCAGGCTCTCGTAGGTTTTGCCTCCCTCGGCGACGGCGGCGTATTCGAGGATCCCCCGGCGGAGGCAGAAGTGGGCGTCCACTTCGATGGTTCCGGCGGTCGGATCAAGCACCACGTGTGGAAAGAGCGCGACGGGGGTGTCGGCGGGCGCGGCGGAGGTTTCCTCGACGGCTGCCGTCGGGGGTGAACTCGTCGGTGCGCATGCCGTCGCGGTGCAGGCGGCAATCGCGCAGAGCAGGCCGAGGGTCTTCGCTCCACGTGGCGACAAATTCCAACAAAGGATATCTTGCCCGGGGTATTCTCGCCGCCCCGATGGGATACAATGAGAGGCGTTGGTTCGTCGTTGGAGCCAGCGAATCACCCGTTGTCCGGCGCGATCCGCCGGCGCAGAGAGAAGGGGGGTTGTCATGGGCCTGTGGGATAAGATCAAGGGCGAGTTAATTGACATCATCCAATGGCTCGATCCCACGCAGGATACGATGGTGTACCGATTCGAGCGGTACAACAACGAGATCAAGTATGGGGCAAAGCTGATCGTGCGGGAAGGGCAGGCGGCGGCCTTCGTGGAAGAGGGCAAGCTGGCCGACGTGTTCAGCCCCGGCACGTACACCCTGGAAACGGCCAACATGCCCATTCTGGCCACAATAAAGGGGTGGAAATACGGCTTCGAGAGCCCGTTCAAGTCGGAGGTCTACTTCGTCAGCACCCGGCAGTTCACGGACCTGAAGTGGGGAACGAAGAACCCGATCATGCGGCGGGACCCGGAGTTCGGGCCGTTGCGGCTGCGGGCGTTCGGGACGTATTCGATCCGCGTGGTCGATCCCGGCGCGTTTTTGAAGGAGATCGTGGGCACCGGCGGTCACTTCACGACGGAGGACATCATCGGGCAGTTGCGCAACCTGATCGTCGCCCGTTTCGCGGACATTCTCGGTGAGAGCAACATTCCCGTGCTGGATCTGGCCGCCAACTACGACGAACTGGGCCGGTTCATCATCAACCGGATCGGGGCGGAGTTCCGGTCGTACGGGCTCGAGATCACCACGATGCTGGTGGAGAACATCTCGCTGCCGCCGGCGGTCGAGGAGGCGTTGGACAAGCGTACCAGCATGGGCGTGGTGGGCGACCTGGGCAAGTACATGCAGTACCAGGCCGCCGAGGCGATGCGCGACGCCGCGAACGCTCCCGGCGGCACGGCCGGTGCGGGCATCGGTATGGGCATGGGCTTTGCCATGGCGCAGCAGATGGGCCAGGCAATGGCGCCGGGCGGCTCGGCCACGTCAGGTCCGCCGCCGCTGCCGACGCAGGGTGTGACTTTCTTCGCAGGCATCCGGAATCAGCAGGCCGGTCCGTTTGATCGAGGGACCCTGCAACAGAAGGTGCAGGCTGGTGAGATCACGAAAGACACACTGGTCTGGACGCAGGGCATGACGAACTGGACGCCGGCCGGTCAGGTGGCGGCGTTACAGGATCTCTTCGGCGCGGTGCCGCCACCGTTGCCGCCGCAATGATTCGGCGGCGCGGGGGTGGTGATGCGGCGGATTGAATGCTCGCCGCACGCGGGCGTCACCTGGAATCATCGTGCAATCCCTTTCTTTGGGCCGCGGTCATTCGTATGAGGTGTGATCGGCGTTGACGGACTCGTGGGACAGCCGGCCGGAGACGGAGGGAGCGGAGGAAACGCCGGGCGAGGGGCGGCGATTTCCCTGCGGCCAGTGCGGGGCGAAGCTCGTCTTTGAGCCCGGCACCACATTGCTGGTCTGCAAGTACTGCGGCTTCGAGAATCCCATCGGCGAGTCCACCATCGTCATTCGAGAGCTGGATTACCACGCGCACCTGGCCCGGCTGGCGGAAGGCGAGGTGTTGCAGGAGACGCCGACCGTCAAGTGCACGGCCTGTGCGGCGGAGGTGGAGCGGCCGGAGCACGTAACGGCGTTTGCGTGTCCGTTTTGCGGTTCGGACATTGTGGGGGCGGCGTTTTCGCGCAAGCGAATTCGGCCGAAGTCGCTGCTGCCGTTCCGGGTGACGCGGGAGCAGGCCCGGTCGGGCGTGCTGGGGTGGATCGAAAGCCGGTGGTTCGCGCCGAACGCGTTCAGGAAGTTTGCGCGGATGGACAGTCGGTTGAACGGCATGTACCTGCCGCACTGGACGTATGACTGCAACACAACCAGCGACTACGTCGGGCAGCGAGGGGACTACTACTGGGTCACGGAGACCTACACCGCGCGCGAGGGCGGGCGAACCGTCACCAAGACGCGGCAGGTTCGCAAGATCCGCTGGACCCACGCGGCGGGGACGGTGGGGAACTCGTTCGATGACGTGTTGGTGGTGGCCAGCCACTCGCTGTCCAGGAAACACGTGGTTGAGCTGGAGCCATGGGACCTGGAGAACCTCGTGTCGTACGGCGACGAGTACCTCAGCGGTTTCCTGGCGGAAAGCTACCAGGTGGACCTGGAACAGGGATTTGAAGTGGCCAAGGGCATCATGCAGCCGGAGATTGAACGCAGCATCCGCCGCGACATCGGCGGAGATGAGCAGCGGATCTTCTCAATCGACACGGCCTATGACGATATCACCTTCAAGCACCTGCTGCTTCCGATCTGGATCGCCGCATACCGGTTTCGGGAGCGGGTGTATCAGGTGCTCGTGAACGGTCGAACGGGGGAGG
>CAZBFW010000111.1:0-9473 GCA_964491135.1 uncultured Phycisphaeraceae bacterium
AGAATGACGGAGAGCCTCGAATGAAAACCCACCATCGGGTCGAAGCGGGGATGTGGATCTGCTGCCTGCCGTTCCTGCTGGCCGGGTGCAGCGTCACGTCGATCTACAAGAAGGCCATCAAGCTCGGCGTGCAGGCTGTGGGCGATACCGTGCAGGAAGCGGAGCTGGACAAGCTGTCCGAGGAGCTGATCGGCCGGCCGCCCGGCGCCGCCGACGCGGAGTTCGGGGCTCGCCTCGACACCCTCGCCGATACGCGAAGTCCGCGGGTACTGCTGGTCTATCCCGTCAAAGACGACATCACCAACAGCTTCCGGTGGATCGTCGAGACGGAGGACGATCGGATCGTGGCCCTGGCCAAGGTCATTCGCAACGCGGACATCGGCAAGGACCAGGTCAAGGCCTTCATTATGAAGGAGAGGATGCAGGGAAAAACCGTCCGCGAGATCGAATCGAAGCGTCAGTTCCAGAAGCTGATGCTGGTGCTGCGGCGGCAGTCCACCGGGCGGATCGTCCGCGTGTACGACGTCAGCGGCTTCACGGACATCATGGAGGCGCGCTACTGCCTCATCGAGTTCGATGAGGCGGGTCGGTTGACGGAGTTGCGCCTGGTCACCGTGCCGGCGAAAACCGGCCGAAGCACGGTGGGGAAGAAGTGAACGATGCCCCTGGTTGTGTCGGCTGACCACCACGGTCGGGCCGGTGCGGATCGTACCCGTTTGCACGAGGGACGATTGCCCTGGCCTCCCGTCGCAGTATGATGGAACGGATACCGGCCGAACCGTTCCTCGGCAGCCGGTGGGCAAACGGGCGGGAAAGCACAGGACCGAACGGAGCCGGCGATGGAGCGCGACCCGACGCGAATCGCACAGACTTTGACCGCCATGAGCCAGTCGCCGGATCGCGCGGTCGCCGCGGCCGAACTGCTGCCCCTCGTATACGACGAACTCCGTACACTGGCCCGCAAATACCTCCGTGGTGAGCGCGGCGGTCACACCCTCCAGCCGACCGCCCTGGTCCACGAGGCGTTCATGCGCCTGGTCGATCAGACTTCCATCGACTGGAAGGGGCGCACCCATTTTCTGGCCGTCAGCGCGCAGGCCATGCGACGCGTCCTCATCGATCACGCCCGCGGCCGGGGCCGTCGCAAGCGAGGGGGCGACTGGGAACGCGTCGTCCTGGACGACGTGGTGGCGCCGGACGGTCTGGAGAACGTGGATGCGCTCGCCCTGAACGACATCCTGGAGGAGCTGGCCGCACTGGATGAATTCCAGGCCCGCATCGTCGAATTGCGATTCTTCGGCGGCCTGACCGTGGAAGAAGCCGCGCTGATCCTGGGCGTGTCCAAGCGCAAAGTCGAGGGGGAGTGGACACACGCCAAAGCCTGGTTGCGGGCCCGGTTGAGCACGGAGTCGCGCCCGTGACCACCTCCGCCCGACACGCCCAGGTCAAGCAGATATTCCTGGCCGTGATCGATGCACCGGCCGATCAGCGCGGGCAGGTGCTGCGTGACCGGTGCGGGGATGATCTCGAGCTGCGGGCGGAGGTCGAGACCCTCCTGCGGCACCATCTCGACGAGACCGTCGGCCGGCAGCCGGCCGCGCGGCCGGAAGACTCTGTCGACTCCGGCACGGGCGGCGCGGACCCATCGGCACCTCTGCCAAAACACAACCGCGCATTCTCATCCGGCACGATGGTGGCGGATCGCTATCGCATCGTGGCCAGGATCGGTCGCGGCGGCATGGGCGAAGTCTATCGGGCCGACGATCTGAAGCTGCGGCAAACGGTGGCTCTGAAGTTTCTGCCCGCCGTGGTCGCCTCCAATCCGGCCTGGCGGGCCCGCCTGGTCCAGGAGGTGCGCATGGCCCGCCGGGTGACGCACCCGAACGTCTGCCGCGTATACGACATCGGGGAGGCCGACGGCGACCCGTTCATCAGCATGGAGTACGTGCAGGGAGAAAACCTGGCTTCCCTGCTCAAACGAATTGGCCGCGTAGCCGGACCCAGGGCAGTCCAAATCGCCTGGCAGATGAGCGTCGGACTGGCCGCCGCCCACGCCCGGGGAATTCTCCACCGCGATCTGAAACCGGCCAACATCATGCTCGACGAGGAGGGAAACGTTCGGATTACGGACTTCGGGCTGGCTGGAACCGTCGACGAAGCCCGCGAGCTTCGACCCCGGGCCGGCACGCCGGCGTACATGTCGCCGGAACAATTGGCCGGCGAGGGCGCTGCCGTTCAAAGCGACCTGTTCGCACTGGGCCTGGTGCTCTACGAGCTCTTCACCGGACGCGCTGCGTTCAAGGCGGAAAGCGCCGACGAGTATCCGCATCTGCACGAATCAATTCGCCCCGAGCCTCCCTCGGCCTGCGTGCCCGAGCTGGACATTGCGATTGAGGAGATCATCCTCCGCTGCCTCCGGAAGGATGCGGCCGATCGGCCCGCCTCGGCCATCGAGGTGGCCGCCGCTCTTCGGGGCGGAGATGTCCTCGCCGCAGCCCTGGCCGCCGGGATTACCCCCTCACCGGACACGGTTGCGGAGGCTCAGATCCCGCCGCAACGCATCGGGTGGCATGCGTCAAAGTGGCTGGCGGTTGCCGCCTGCGCGCTTCTGGCGACCTACGTCTGCGTGGCCCCGAAGCGATCTCCGCTGGCCCGTTCACGGGACGCCAAGCCACCCGCCGTGCTGGCCGAGATGGCCCGCCAGCAGATCCGCGATGCCATCGGAACCGGGATTGCCGCTCCCGGGGTTGATTACGCTTACGGATTCACCTCGTCGCGTTCCGCACCGGAGATTCTCGCCGCCGTAGGAGCGCCGGCGGCAGGCGTGGATCGCTTCCGGACCGCATCGGAGGTGGACGTGGTGTTCTGGTACCGGCAGCGCAACGAACCACTGATGCCGGTCACGGCGAGATCTGTCGTCTTCGAGTCCGCGCGCGTAACGCCGGTGGATCCTCCATACGGGCGACCCGGCGACGCCCTGGTCATTCTCAGCGCGGAAGGCGAACCGTTGCTGGTCTGCGTGCCGCCGCCAGACGAGGGAAGGGACGCTCTTGCCGGGGCCAGCCCGGCCGTCAGTTCCCTGCGAATCACCCAACAGGCACTGCAGGTAAAACCCGAAACGCCGACGTCCGTACTCGGCAGTCCCCATTTCCGTGAGCGGCTCCTCCAGGCTGCATTCCGTACGTGCATGGTGGTCCTGGTTCTTGCGTCCGTGCCCTGGGCCTGGGTCAATTTCAGGGCCGGACGAGGTGATTTGCAGGGCGCAGCCCGGCTCGCGGTGTTCGTGTTCGTGGTACGACTGGTCGTCTGGTGCCTGAACGCGACACTCGCTCCCGTGTTCCCCAACATCGCAAATCACCTGATCATCGCGGCCATGAGGGCTTTGGGCGAGGCGGCGATGCTCTACGTGTTCTATCTGGCCCTGGAGCCGTTCGTACGACGTCACTGGCCGCAGACGATCGTGGCCTGGAGCCGTGTGCTCCGGCTGCGCTTTCTGGATCCCACCGTAGGCGAACACGTGCTGCTGGGGGTCGCGCTGGGCTGCCTCTGGGCTGTCGGCACCGTTGTCGAACCGTTCCTCCCCGGCCCGCTGGGGCTATCCGAACGACCCACAATGCTGCAAGACCGCAGCCTGGGACTCCTGCTCGGCGGTCGGTTCGCCCTGGCCGCCCTGCTGGATCTGCTTCAATTTGCCTTGTACCGTGGACTGGCGTTCACCTTGCTCGTGGTCTTGGTGCGACGGTGCGTATCCCGAACCGGGCCGGCCATTCTGATCGCCGCCTTGATCGTGATCCCGATGACCGTCCCCCGCGGCGCCCATCCGGCCACATCCATGCTCATTATTGGAGGGCTGGGATCACTTCTGGGCGTCTGGGTGATCACGCGATACGGGCTGGTGACTGTCTCGGTCGGACTGCTCACGTCGTCCGCCCTGCTCAATTTCCCCGCGACGACGCATTTCCGTGCCTGGTACGCCGATATGGCCGCAGTGCCGATTGTACTGTGCACGGTCCTCGTTGTAGGCGGTCTCGTCGCGGCCCGGCCCCGCTCAGGCGCGCCTTGGCGCAGTCGCCCGACAGCGATCGCATAGCGGACGCGCAGATCGGGCGGAAAACCGCGATTCGACCCAAACCCTTTTCTCCCACACTGTTATGGCCGGCGGGAAGACCGAAGCCATCGGTCGGCTGCGCCCGACGGTATTGGATGCGGACAGCCTGAGCGCTTGTCGCTTACCCCTGGGACGGGGCGGTGGCACAAGGCAGCCAACGACCCGGCCTTCGGGATTCATGCAGTTCTGCCCGGCGCGGTGCCGGGGACGACGCGGCCGCGTGGCGGCGTTTCAGGAGCTGCAGACTTCAGCAAAGGAGGTCCTCTATGGATTTTCTGTCGTTTCTCACGCCACTGTTCTCGAGTATCGGCGATCTATTCCTGAACCAGGTGCTCGCCCTGATCTCGGGTCTGTTCGGCGGTCCGACCGCCTGACAGAGTGGCAACCAGTTTGACGAGGGAGCCTTTGCGCCAACGCGAACGAGGCATTACCCCGCAGGCCCCGATGGGCCCGCGAAGGTGGTGCCTCTTCGCTTGCGCCGGACCACGGCCCGAGGACTGCCCGAGGATCAAGGACTCGTCAACCGGACATCGCCGGCGGCAGCGCCGGAACCACCACGCGGACGAAGGGGCAGGTCTTCGATATTCCGGCACAGCGCTCGCGGACCTGCGCCGGAAGCGGAACAGGGCCGGCCTCCGACACTCGGACGACCGGCCCTGTCCCGATTCGCATCTTCGTCGGAACGCTCGCGTCCCCTGCGCAGCGTCAGAACTCCACGCCATATCGCTGCGTCATCACCACTCGAATCTTGCCCGCGCTGCCACGCAAGTCCTGCCCGATCCGCGCGGCTTCCCCGTATGCTCTGGCCTTCTCCTCCATGGCGACCTGACGACGCTGGCCACTCACCATGCGCCGCTGGGCGGCGGCCTCACTCCGGCTGACGCCGTAGTACCCGGACGACTGGACGGTCGCCGTTCGGGACTGGGTCTGCATGTTGCCGATCTCGCAGATGTTCGCGATCTCCTTGAGACGCGAACTCGCTTCCACGCTCCAGGCAAGCAGGTCCGGGTCCACGTTCAGAACGGGCAGCCGGTCGATGCGCCGGGCATCCCGTTTCAGCCAGGCTGCACTCTTGGACAGCGACGCCGAATCGGAGCCGCTCCCGATGCTCTCGCTGAGGTTGTCGACCGCCACCATCACCGCCCGGAAATACTCCCGGCTGGCCTCGGCCATCGCCGCGGTGTCCGGCTTCTCAGGCTCGACCGGCGTCTCGGCTTCCGTCTCTTCGGGCTTCGGCTCTCGCGGCGCGACGGCGACGGCCTCCACCGGGTTCGGGGCAGGCGGGTCGACGACACTCAGCAGACGACGGAATCCCTCGCTGGAAAGCTTGCCCTTCAATGAAAGCTTCTTGCCCGCGACCGAAACGTCCCAATTCTCGAAATCCGAGAGGTAGAGACCCGACTGAGACATGACCTCCAGCAGCAGTGGCTTACCGATGTCCTTGAGCACGGCGGTGTCGCTGCCAAACTCCACCACGCCCTCGCCCGTAATCTCCTCGCCCACCTTCACCTGCAACGTCACGCCCTTCAGTGACCCCACGAGCTCCGCCAGGGCTGACGGGTCTACTCCCTTGCCCTCCAGGGAGTCGAACGTTTCGGTCTCCAGGCGGTTCAGGACTTTCGGGGCACAGGTGACATCCTCCAGGTCGACCGCCATGATGACATCAGCGCCTTTGCCTACCGCAGCCGCCGCGGTCCGCAGGTACAACGAGGCAAACCCACCGAGACCTTTCTCCTTCTGGCCGATCCAACGGGCGACGAACTGCCGGTTGGCCGGACAAACCACACCGAGCACCTCCGGATCGAGCTGCACGAAGTACGCGTTGATCGGGGACCAGGCGGCCGGCTTGCCGCCCACTTTGTCCAGGTAGCCCTCTTCCGCTTGGGCGATGGATTCGATACTCGGGGCGTTCTTGATGTCCAGAACGGATACCTCCCAGACCACGTTGGCCGTGCCGGGCTCAAGGAGGGCCGCCATCACCAGACGGCCGGTTCCAGGAGGGACGATCAGCGGCTTGCTTGCATAGGCATTCGCGAGCCGCTCCTTCCAGCCTTCGCGCTGGCTGACCGGGCTCGCGAGAATCTTCTCCAGGTCGATGACGACCAGGGCGTTGGACTCCCCCGGAATCCGTCCCAGCAGGTTGTTCAAGTCCGCTCGGGCCGGCAAAACTCCCCCGGCCAGCGCGATCGCCAGGATGGACCATAGTCTGATGCACGCATGCAGTCTCACGGTAGGCTCCTTTTCACTTCATACGGTTTTTTTTGACAGTATCAACGTGCACGCGACGGCACGATACGCCGTCGCGCGTGCGGCCCTCCAGCCATTCGCCGCGGTGCCACCTGCTCCCGAACCGGAGGCCGGCACCCTTGCGCCCGGAGGCAGCATACCGCGGTCACCGCCGTCCGCAAGCCGCGCCGGTGCCCCGCCCATTCCCGGGCGTGGTCGGTACCGTTGACCGGGGACCGTGCCGCGTTGACCGGCATCCTGCTTGTTTTGCAGAGCAGGATGCTCCGGGAGCAGGCGCGGTCGCCTGCACCCGCTCCGCCTGCGGCAGTATCGGCAATGGGCGTCAGCGTGTGATCGCAGTCGAGGCTCTCACCCGCGGAGTTACTCGACGCCCGAGTAGACGACCGTGTGCTCGGCATCTTCCACACCACCCCGCCCCCAGCGAAACGCGAATACCGACCCCGTCTCGGGCTGCGCGCGGCCCGTTCTTGCGTTCCCGGGCGTACCCGGGCGAGGTGGGTCACTACCAACGCCAGTCGCCCCGAGATTCCTCGCTGAAAAGCCCTGCGGGAGTTGCCGGAGGGCTTTATCTTTGCGCGAGCGGGAGTCTCGGGCAGCCGTGCGTCTCCATGAAAAATGCCGAAATCACCGGTCTTCGGGAGGGAGACGTCCAGAATCGGTACGCTTGTCATTCGCTCGCCGCCACCCCATGATGAAGAACGCGCCTTCATCGGTGGAAATGGTACGCCGCGCATAGTGCATCGAGGCTCATTGGAGTCGTCGTATTGGATCAGCCAACTCACAAGTGGACTTCTGTCCGGACCCTCGCGACGATGGTGGTCGCTGCGGCCGTCGCGACGTTCGTCGTTTCGGTCCTGCATCCGGTCTTGGTCAGTTCACTGCCGAGATCTGCCGAAGGTGAGGCGGTCCTGCTTCCGTGGACGGTGTGTTCGGCACACTGCCTCCTCATGACCGTGCTGTTTCCCTGGTGCCTTTCATTGCTCCTCGTGAAGACGTGGCGTGGCAGAGTCTCGTTTCTTGTGTTGCTTGTCGCCCTTGCGCTGCTGTGGCAAGTGGGTTTGGGCTTCGACGAGTTGCTCTGGAAGGCTTGGCGCCGGGGCCTGTAGCGGCGCAAGCTGAGCGGCGTGGTCCGCTGCTGCGGCAATGATGCACCGACTCACCGCTGGATAACGGTCGAGTCGCCCTCATCCTGAGCAGTCGGCGGCCGCCACGGACAGGGCAAGGAGGTCCGGACGCGACGGGTATTGACCTGCGTCACCGCGACCCGGCACCGCGTCAAGACAGCCTCTTCCGCTCCCGGTCCTGCTCCCGCAGGTGACTCACGGCGAGTCCTGGTGGAGGCCACGGGGCACAGGGCACCGGGCAGTCGCCGATGGGTCTCGGCTCAGCGCGAAAAACGCAGGCCGGATGGTCGGCGCCGGACGTTGACCGGCTGGAAAGCCGGTCCCCCAGGCGAAAGCCGGTGCCCCCAGGCGAAAGCCGGTCCCCCAGGCGAAAGCCAATTTCGCTCCGAAAAGTCAGTCCTGCCGAATCGGAACGGATCAGTTGCTCCCGAACAACTCCTGGAACAGCGAAAATTCCTCGAGGTCGACGTCCAAATCGCCGTCCTGGTCCATGTGATACATGCTGATGCACACGTGGCCCGGCGCAAAGGGCTTGGCCGGCCCCGACAGCCCGAGGCACACATAGAAGATGTTGTAATCCGCCAGGGTCAGCTGGCAATCAGCGTTGACGTCGAACGGCACCGGCCCCGGCGTCGCCTCCAGCCACGGGATCACCGCCGCCATCACCTCCGCCCGCTTGGCCGCCGAGCTGATCGCCTCGAACGGGAACGCGAACATCATCAACCGGTACCGGCCGCAGGTGGCCTCGTACTGAATGGCCGCCGTTCCGCCCGTGCCCCCCACGTAGCTCAGTGCGGCCACAGCGCCGGTCTGCGGCGCGATCTGATCGGGCCGGTCCGCATCGTAGGCAGCGCCATTGGCCGGGTCGAAATCGAAGGCCCCGATCCCGCTGAGGATGCTGCCGGCCGCTCCGGTCACGTCGTACGTGCCCGCATCGCGGGCCACGTAGTTCGCCATCAGCTTCGTCTCGTAGAATGTGCGTCCGTGGTTCTGGTCGTCCAGGTCGTACCCCAAATCGGAACCCGTCACGAACAGGGCCCCACCGATGGTCAGGTAATTCTGCACTTTGGTCTGCTCGGTGGAGTCGAACGTGGCGTCTTCCGTGCTCTCCTCGCCCGAAATCCACACCACTACGTCGTAGTCGTCCAGGATGATGGAGCCGGCGCTGACCGCCTCATTGGCACACGAGGAGAACCCGATCTCCGGCAGGGCCGTCGCCAGGGCCTCCGCATGAGTGACCACGTAGTCGTACGAGTTGCTCAACCGCCACTGCTGTCGTTCAATGTACTTCCCCGCGTAGGCCGGCGGCTGCGTGAAGTCCTGGATGCGATCCTGGTCCCGGCGGAGCCGGTCGAAGCCGTTGACGATCAACACGGTGGCCTGCCCGGTTGCGGGTCGGCGGACCGCCAATACCTCGGAAGGCATCGATTCACCCGCCGCGTTCGTAGCCGCCACCCGGTAGTACCGCGTCTCGCCCACGGGCAGTCCGCTCAGCGTGACGGTCAGCACGTTGCCCAGAACCGTCGGGTTGCCAAAGCCGTACCCGTTGGCCGACTCGTAGATGACGTATCCGGTGGCCGGATCCCCGCGGGCGCCGTCGCTCAGCGGCGCCACCCACGACAGAACCACGTCCCCGTCACCGGCATCGACGACCTGCACGTTCCGCGGCGTGTCCGGCGGAAACGACAGGGGAATCTCGCTGTCCGGCAGCGTGTTCAGGAACCGGATGATTCCATGCAGGCAAGCGCGGGCCATGACCGAGCGCACCCGGGAATCGCGCAACAGGGCCGCGTCCTGCTCGTTGTCGTGGAAGGCCAGTTCCGCGATCGTCGCGTCGAACTCGTCCCCGTTCGCGGGCGTGCAGATGGCCCCATAGGAACTCGTGTAGGTGGCGCTCGCCCGGTCCACCCACGAGTGCTCAAACTCGCTCTGCAGCAGAGTCAGGTCGGCGTCAATCTCGTTCGAGAGAATCAGCGCGAACTCCGCCTGGTACG
>CAZBFW010000112.1:0-9459 GCA_964491135.1 uncultured Phycisphaeraceae bacterium
ACACCCTATCCTACACTCTTTCCCTACACGACGCTCTTCCGATCTCCGCCCACCACAATCACTCTTGGTTTGCCTGCCATAATATCGAAGTTCCTTCCAGGGCGTCTCACTCCACGACCGAGGAGGTCGACTCACCAGCCGGTCACACGGCTAGGCTTCGCCGACCGCAAGGACCAGGGCCTCCGGGCTGCTTCCGTCCGGTGGAGGCGGCGGGAAGTCCGCGAGGTCCGCTCTGGCCAGACGAAGAAGCGACGCCATGCCCAGGGTGGCCAGGCCCAGTCCGATCGCAGTGCACACGTATCCGGCCCGTGCCTGGGCCCGCCGGCTGATGGGGATGCCCCAGACGATCAGAAAGGTCCAGATGCCGTTGCTGAAGTGGAAAACGGCCGCCAGCACGCCGATCGCGTAGATCGGAACCAGCCAACCGCTCGCCTGAATCGCCTCGGCGGCCGTGTACGGGGCGAAATCCGGGTTGAAGTTCTGCCCACCCTCCGGCCACCATGCGCCCAGCCAGTGCATGTGCCACACGTGGAAGATCACGAAGGCCAGCGTGATGAGGGCCGTCCAGCGCTGCAGCGTGTAGCGGATGTTGGCGCCATACCGGTACGTCAGGACGTTCTGCCGCCCGCTCATCCAGATCAGCACGCCCACGACGGCGTGGAATGCCAGTGGTATGAAGATACCCACAATCTCCACCAGCTTGAGGATGCCCAGCTTGTGCATCGCGTGGATCGCGTTGACCGCGGCCTGGAAGGCCGACCCGTCATCGCCCAGGGCCATCAGCGCGTTCACGGACAGATGAAAGGTCAGAAAGACACCGACCGGAATGATCCCACTCAACGAGTGCAGCCGGCGGATCCAGAAGTGGCTGGACCCGTCGCCACCGCGCTGTTCAGACATCGCCTCCGCCACCGCTGTACCGACTCCTTTCTGCCGGACGATCAGAAGGGGATTGCCGGCGTGAGTTCAGGGAGGAAGAGTGCCCGCCGTCGGGCCGGTCGCGAGAGTATAGGTCACCCCGAAAGAGCGTCAAGCGAGTCCTGGGGCGTTGTCAAACTGGGCAGCTTGACCCGTGTTCCGCCGCCGCCTACGCTGGCCTCGTGAACGTGACCCGGATGGACAGCTTGGCGGTGCCGGGCGGTTCGGTGGCGCGGCGCCTGCCCGTGGCGCGTTGCGTGACCAGACATCCGCTGGGCCCGCTGTTGATTCCCGTGCGCGACCTGACCGCGCATCAGGTGCGCGTTCGAGCCGCGATCGGCCTGGCCGGCTGCCTGGCGGTCCTGGGATTGGCGGCGTGGCTGACGCCAGACCCCAGTGGGCTGGGTACGCATCGGCAGCTCGGGTTCCCGACCTGTGGGTTGGTCCTGACCACCGGCCTGCCCTGCCCGACCTGCGGCATGACCACCGCCTTCGCCCACGCCGTGCGAGGACAGCTGCTGACCGCCTTTGCCACCCAGCCTTTCGGCGCAGTCCTGGCCCTCGCCACGATGGCCGCGGCATGCGTTGAGGCCGGGGCTTTGTGGACCGGCCGAGCCCGACGCGTGAACTGGTACCGCGTCTCGCCCGGTTGGACGGTCTTCGGCGTGCTCCTGTTCATGGGGCTGGCCTGGGTGTATAAGATCATCGCGACGCTGGCCGCCAGCCCCGCGTGACCGGACCCGAAACCCACACCAAACCGCCTGGGAGTGTCCTCCATGCGAAACAGAACCCGGACCGGAATTGGATTGCTGCTGCTGGCCTCGCTGGCCGGCTGCAACTGGCTCATCCCCATCGCGTTGATGCAGGAACACAAGCGGAAGGTCCCGGCCGAGTTTTCCCGTCTCGAAGGGAAGACGACGCTGGTCACCATCTGGGCCCCGCCCGAGACCCTGTTCGACTACCCCCGCGTCCGCCTGGAGCTGACCAGCTTCATCGCCGACAAGCTGAAGGCCGAAGTGAAGAACATCCGCGTGGTCGAGCCCGTGAAGGTGGAGGACCATATCCAGAGATCTCTCAACGCGGAGATGGATCCCCAACGACTGGGACGGCAATTCGAGGCGGACATGGTGGTCTACCTGGAGCTGCTCGAGTTCCAGATCCGCGATCCGCACGTACCCGACCTGGTACAAGCCCGCATCCGCGCCTCGGTGCAGGTCCACGACCTGACGGCCGACCCGGATGAGCCACAATCCTACGAGTTGACCGCGGCGGACATCGTTGAGCCGGAAAGCGGCCCCCAGCTGATGACACAGGCCAACGTCGTCCAGGTCCGGCGGGCCGCCTACACGAAGTTCGCCGAGGCCGTTGCCCGAAAGTTCTACACGTGGGAAGAGATCATCGAATAGCCATGGTCACGTACCGTCTGGTCGCCGGCATCCTCCTGCTCCTTGTCCTGGTGATTCTGCCCGCGGGCCCGGCGTGCGGGCCGGAAGGCGGCGCCTTGCTGTACTGGATGGGAGCCGGTCAGAAGGAGAAGGTCGGCGCGGAGTTCACCCTGGGGCCCGGACCCATTGTCGTACTGGTGGACGATCCGGAGGAACGCCTGGGCTGGGCCGAGGCCCGCGACCTGCTGGCGGAAGAGACGGCCAACGCCCTGCTGGCCGGCAAGGCGACGGAGAAGGTGGTCTCCAACCAGGCCGTCCTGCGATTGCGGCGATCCCGGTCCGACTTCGAGGATCGCGGCTGCCGCGAGATCGGCGAGATGGTCAAGGCGGAGCGCGTGCTCTGGCTGCAGGTGGCGGATTTCTTCGCGTCAGAGGAAACGCAGGACCTGACCGCCGCCGCCCGGTTCGCCGTCTCCGTACGCGTCATCAACGCCAAGGCCCAGACGCGCGAAGAGGTCCGCCTCTGGCCCGAAGAGATGGAGGGCCGTCCCGTCAAGGCGGAGCTTTCCGCCAACGAGATGAGCCGGCTCAAGGGTCGGCCCGAGATCACGCAGGCCCTTGCCGCCAAGCTGGGCAACGAGGTTGCACGCCTCTTCCACGAACACACTCTCGACGATCTGATGAAGCCATGATCCGCGTGCTGCACCTGTTCGACGCCTCCGCCGGATGGGAACATCGCCTGGCCGTCCAGTGGCTGCTGGATCGCCTGCCCGCCGACCGCATCGAATCACAGCTCGGGACGATCGATCCCGTCGCCCGCACGCGGCTTGCCCGCCCGGACCAACGCGTGACGCGGTTCCCTCGCCGATTCCGGCCGGATTCTCTGTACGCCGCCCCGCGACTGCGCCGATACCTGGACACCCACGACATCGACATCGTCCACACCTGGGGTCTTCACGCGGCCAAGGTCGCGGAAGCCGCCGCCTCGGCCAGCGCGCGGCCCGTGCCCCTGACCCTCTTCAACCCGACGCTGACCCGACGCGAGGCGGCCTTCCTCCGCAGCCTGCCGCCGACGGACCGGCGCCCCGTTCTCTGCGCGTCGCAGACCGTGCGGCGCCGACTGCTGGAGAACGGCCTGCCGCCCGACCGCTGCGTCGTCATCCGGCCCGGCGCGGACATCGAAGGCATCCGCCGCGCCCGGACGTCGGACCTGCGAGCCCAACTCGGGCTCACGCCGGAAAACACGCTGGTAGTCACCCCGGAGCCCGTGACCCGACACGCCGGCCACTTCGCGGCGTTCTGGATGACGGCCATCCGATCCTTCCTGGATCCCGAAATCCGGGTGGCCCTGCCCGGGGCCTCCCGTGAGAAGGACCGGCTGGTGAGGCTGGCCCGGCAACTGGGCATGACACGAATCGTGCTGAATACGGACGAGATCGTGGCCTACCCGGATCTGGTGGCCGTCGCCGACCTGGCTGTCGTCGTGCCGACCGGCGAGGTTTCCGCAAGCCCCATTGCCTGGGCCATGGCGGCCGGACTGCCCATCATCGGCACCGCCGTGCAATGCGTAACCGAACTCATCGCGGACAACCGCAACGGGCGACTGGTCGCGCCCGCACCCGCCAAGCGGCTGGCCACCCACCTGGCCCGGCTGGCCGGTGAGCCGAAAACGCTCTGTCGACTGGCCGAGGTGGCCCAGAAGGATGCCGACGAGCTCTTCCGCGTCGGTCGCTACGTGGGCCAGGTGCACCGCCTTTACGAAAACCTCACGCAAGGCGGGCTCGCCGCCGACGGAATCAGCGACCCCGCCTCCTGAAACCGCGACCCCTGACGCCCGTTCATTGCGGCCAATCGGAACCGGCGATGCGGCGGACCTCGTCTTTCGCCGCCAAGGCGGCCAACAAATTTGACATGGATCGGCCGAGAGTCGGATGCTGCAGGTCCGGCGCGACTTCCACCAGCGGAACCAGCACGAAGCGGCGCTCGTGCAGGCGCGGGTGGGGGACCGTCAACTCGGCCGTCTTGATGATGTGATCAGCGTAGAGGAGCACGTCCACGTCCATCGTGCGCGGGCCGAACCGCTCCCCACGCACCCGGCCCAGGTCGCCTTCGATCTGCCGGCACGCCTGGAGCAGCCCGCCGGGCGACAGCCGTGTGCGAACGGCCACCACGGCATTGAGGAACCAGTTCTGGTCCGCCGGGCCGCCCATGGGGGCCGTTTCGTAGAGGCTCGACACGCGCTGGATCTCCACGTGCGGCACGGCCGCCAGGTGCCGAACGGCCTCGCGCATATGCTCCAGGCGGTCCCCCAGGTTGGAGCCCAGCCCCAGGAAGGCGGCCAGGGCCGAATCCAACGGCGGTGTTGATGGCCTGTGCGGGTCCGGCATATGCTCTGAGCGTATCCGCAGGCCGGCCCGGGGCCAACCGTTCCGGCGCCCGGTCGAGGAGATGGCGCCGCGTGAGTGAAGCCCTTCAAGAACCCAACGCCCGATCGCTGGAGATGAAAAGCCGGGCCCGGCAACAGTTTGAGGCCTGGTCCGGCACGTACGATCGGTCCATTCTGCACCACTTCCTGTTCCGGCCATCGTACGCGGCGGCCCTGACGGAGATTGGCCGGTGGCATGCGGAGCACCCGCGTCCGTTCCGGGTTCTGGACGTCGGCTGCGGCACGGGCACGCTGACCGGCCTGCTGGCGGCGTCGCCCTGGTCGGTGGAGGCAGTGGGCATGGATTACTCGCCGGGCATGTGCGTGCAGGCCGCGGCGAAGGTGGCCCGGGCGGGCCTCTCCGGTGCGGCTCGTTTTGTGGCGGGCGACAGTGAGCATCTGCCGTTTGCGGACGGCGTGTTTGACGTGGTGACGTGCTCGAACTCGTTTCACCACTATCCACACCAGAACGCGGTGGTGCAGGAGATGCGGCGGGTGCTGGGGCCGGGCGGCCGGCTGGTGCTGATCGACGGCTTCCGTGACAACATCATCGGCTGGATCACGTTTGACGTGCTGATCAATTGGGTGGAGAACGCCGTTCATCACGCCACCTGGCAGCAGGTTCACCGGTACTTCGCTGATGCGGGTTTCCGAAGCATCCGTCGAAGGAAGATCAACTTCTGGCTTCCGCTGCTGGTGACGGTGGGAGACGTATAGTCGTGGATTCCGCCGTGCGGACCGGACTCAGAATGCTGTCGATTCTGCTCGCTGAACCTCTTGTTGAGGGCCGCGCATGAAGCTTCCACGCTGGCGGCCGGTGTGTCCGGAATGCGGGTACAGCCTGCGGGGCCTGACCAGCGACCGCTGCCCCGAATGTGGTGAGCCGTTCCCCACGCCGCAGCGCACGTTTCGCCGCTGGGCGCTGCGCCGGATCCCCTGGGACCGCCGCCACCGCACCGGGCTCATTCGGGCGTACGTGGCCACATCCCTGCTGATTCTCCTCTGCCCGTGGAAGGCTACGAAAGGCGTGGTGATTCCGGATCGCTGGGGGCGGGCCGTTCGGTGGGCGATCGCGCATACAGGCGTCGCGGCCGCGGTGGCGTCGGTCATGACCGACCGCCACATTGGGGCGCATTGGCTAGGCGCGATGTTTGATCCAAGGGCGGCACGCGAAATGTCAGAATTGCTCCAAGCCCCCATGGCGTGGACGCTGCCCTGGGCTATTCAGGGGACTTTGGCGTGGTGGCTGGCGTTTCTGTTACCGCCCGCGGTCGGATGCGTGTTGAGCTGCGTGGTGCCCGTCCGGCATCCGGCCTCGCGGTGGGGCGGGGTGAAGTGGGCGCTGTACAGCACGGCCGTCTTCCCGGTCGGTGCGATGATCTGGGTGGGGTTAATACTGTCCGGGTCACATGGGGATCTCGGAAGTCTCTTCACATACGAATTGAGCAGGCTCGTGAAAGTGCCTCCGTCCGTTTACGCGGCCATCTATATCGCGTGGTTCGCTGCCGGGATCGCCGTGAATCCCTTCCAGCGGATGCGCGGCAAGGAGATATTCGTCGCATGGGCCGCCGGGCTGGGCTTCATCTGGTATCTTCTCGTGCGTTACTTGTTTCCGATGGGCGCGCTGGAGGGGCTGCTGTGAAGGTGGATCTGGCGCGCAAAGCGGTGCTGCCCCGGCGAGCCAACTGGATGCGTCCGCTCGTGGCGGCCGTCGTGTTGATCGTCCTCAGCGGACTCTGGCATGCCGGGCATTCGACGTTGCAGTACCACGCAGCGTGCGGCAGCATCGGCAACCCGTACCGGACAGAGCTCCTGTCAGAGGAACTTTGGCGTCTCTATCCGGGGTCGGATATCGAAGACGAGCCGGGCCCCAGGCGCGAACGCGGACTGGAAACGGGCCTCCTTCCGGAACCGTGGATCGCCTGGAGATCGCAGCTTCGCCACCCGCTCTTGGGTGTCGAGCGAAAGGCCACATGGTTTGCGGATGCAAGCTTTCGGCTGCGTGGATGCATCCAGGGCGGCCTGCCGAATCTGGAGACCGGCCCGGTGGACGCAGACGGTGACGGACGATGGGAGGTGGCGGTCTGCCTTCCTCTCGCACGGGATGGAGGGGCCGGAGACAAATTCATACGAGAGTGGGCCATCGTACGCATGGACGAATGGTGCAACGAACTTGTGGCTGCGGTTGCGACCGACGAGGTGGTCTCATCCTTGAACGTGCTGTACGAGGATCCGGCGTCATGGTCGAACGAGGATGGAGAGGGACCGCTCGAACTGGCCTTCAAAAGGGACGTCTACACGACCTTGCCGTCGGGCCGACGCCGGCACGCAGGAACGCACACTTGGGCGGTGCTGGGTTGGACGCGACCCGGCGGCGCGCTTCGCGTGATTCAGGTCGAAGATTCCGAGGGCGTGCTAGTCTGGACCCCGCCGGACGGAGAGCCGTGGCGTGTGCCGACCGGCCAGCCGCTCAAGCCGCTGCTGGATCAGTTGTTACCGATACCCGATGAATGGCTGGCCGCGCCGGCGGAGCCGGACGACACTTGGGGCGATCCAGAGCTGGAGGCCAACGGCGACGGTGACGACGCATCCGCGTGGGACGAGCAAGACGAAGAACCGAGGGAGGATGTATGGCAAGAGCCGTCGGAATGAAGCTTCCACGCTGGCGGCCGGTGTGTCCGGAATGCGGGTACAGCCTGCGGGGGCTGACCAGCGACCGCTGCCCCGAATGTGGTGAGCCGTTCCCCACCACCCAGCGCACGTTTCGCCGCTGGGCGCTGCGCCGGATCCCCTGGGACCGCCGCCATCGCAGCAGCCTGGTGCGGGCGTACTTCGCCACCGTGTTCCTCATCGTCTTCTGCCCCTGGAAAGCGGCGCGCGGGCTGGTCATCCCGGACCGTTGGGGCCGGGCGGTGCGGTGGGCGATGGGGCACACATTCATCGCGGGGGTGCTGGCCTCATTCCTGGGCGGGCGGCATGTGGGCGCCCACTGGATCGGCAGGCTGTTGGACTCGCAGGCGAAGATCTGGAAGCCTGAACTGCTCGTCGTCCCCGTGGAACGGTCACTGACTTGGGCTGCCCAGGGAATCTTCGCGTGGTGGCTGGTCTTTCTGCTGCCGCCCCTGATGGGTATAGCGCTCCGCTACGCGGTTCCCGTACGGCATCCGGCGGTGCGCTGGAGCGGCGTGAAGTGGGCTCTGTATAGCACGGCGGTGCTGCCCGCGGGAGTTGCCATCTGGTCAGCGCTCGTACTGGTCTCGAATGCAGGCAAGAGCTACGCGTATTTCTTTCTGAATGACCTGAGCAGCTTTCCGCACCTGCCCCCGGCCGCGTACGCAGGGGTATACATCGCCTGCTTTGCCACCGGAATTGCAGTCAGCCCGTTCGGGAACCTGCGCGGCACGAGGGTTTTTCTGCGCTGGGCGGTAGGACTGGCTCTGGTCTGGGTCCTTCTAACCCGTGTTCTGTTTCCCACATTCGCGTTGGAGGACCTGCTGTGAACGTAAGCCTCGCACGGAATGCGGTTCCTTCCCGGCGCGTTGAGTGGATTCGAGCGATCACGGTCGCGGGGCTGGCGATCGTTCTCAGCGGCGTTTGGCGTTTGAGTTTTCCCATCCTGCTTCACTCACTGGCGTGCAGCAGCATCGGAAACCCATATCGAGACGATCTGCTGGCCGCGGAACTCTGGCGGCTCTACCCGAGTTTGTACACCCACGAAAAAGTGAAATACCGCCCGAGCCATTGGCTCGACCCGGACCCCTGGGTCACGTGGCGGTCTTCCATCGGCACCCGGCCGTTCGGCTGCGGGGATGTGGCAACCTGGTTCGCCGACGCGGATCTCCGACTTCGCGGGTGTGTGTGGGACGGCTCACCGGATCCGGATTCCGGGCTGACCGATGCGGATGGTGACGGACGGCCGGAGCTGACGGTCTCGTTTTTCTTCCGCACGTCGCGCGACCTGCCGCGTCGCGACGTACGGCGATGGGCAATCTTGCGCCTTGGCGAGTCGCACAACGAACTCCTGGCCGCCGTGTCCGTCCAGGACGTCGTTTCGTCCTTCAACTCGCTTCTTTGGCTTCGGGGAGTCTGGTCGAATCTTGACGGAGAGGGGTCGCAGGAAATCGTGTTCGGCCCCGCCCGCTACGAAAGGGCGAAACCGGGCTCCGTCATAAGAGCGAGCACGTATAAGTGGGCCGTGCTTGGCTGGACGCAGCCCGGCGGCGTCCTGCGCGTGATTGAGGTGGCAAGGCCGGAAAAGGTTCTGGTCTGGACCCCGCCAGACGGCCAGCCTCTGCGCGTGCCGGCCAATCAGCCGCTGGAACCCTTGCTGGACGAGGTGTTGCCGATACCTGATGAATGGCTGGCCGCGCTGGCGCAGCCGGACGACACTTGGGGTTATCCGGAGCCGGATGCCGAGGGCAACGATGCCGACGCATCCGCGTGGGACGAGCAAGACGAGGAATCGACGGAGGAATCCCGGGAGGAGCCGCCGGAATGAAGCTTCCACGCTGGCGGCCGGTGTGTCCGAGCTCAACCAAGTCCGCCCCCGCGCACCATTGACTCCCGCTCTTGGATTTCTGAGTCTTTGCGTTTCACTGGCCGCGCCCTGGCACACTGATCTTGCCTATGCCTGTGCAACCGTCGGGCGGGTGGACTTCAGGATGCGCGACACCCACACCATGCCCAAGATCGGAAGAGCACACGTCTGAACTCCAGTCACCGCTCATTATC
>CAZBFW010000113.1:0-9426 GCA_964491135.1 uncultured Phycisphaeraceae bacterium
CCGGGGGGCCCGTTAACGAGTAAGCCGATGTGGTCGAATACCTCTGCGTGTTCGTCCGCATCGGCTTTTTTTTGTGGCGTCCCCTTCGCGGACCAACGGGCACTCCGGAGGGCATTCGATGGACAAGCCCCGTTCGGGAATGGCACAACAGATTGCCCAAACGGCCAAAGCGTTTGAGCAGGAGAGAACCGGGCACCGGCTTCGGTCGGCCGCGGTGGTTTGGGGCGATGACACGCCGGTCATCACACTGCACGGGGCTCTGTCGGAGGCCGCGAAGGCGTGAAGTGGGCAAGTGAAACGCACAAACGTCTGTAATGTGCTTTTCGGAGGTTGGAAAGAAGCGCCGCGGCCGGCGGGGTGCCCTGTCAGTGCAGGGTGATCCGCCGCGCTTCGGTCGCGAAGTTGCGCAGTTGGAGGATAGGCACTGCGGACGGCAACACCGGCCGCATGGAAGTTCCTCGTCGCACGCGAGGCGATGAATTTCTGAGGCCGGGTTGCGCCGTCGAGCGCGAGATATCACCCGACGGCATGACCTGACGAGCATGATCGCGCGCGTGTTTGATCACCGGACCCGCAGGCTGCCGTTCGGAGATCATTCGCTCCGTCCGTTTCTTCCTGGCTGTGCCGGGATCGAAGGTGCTCCCGGTTTCCTGGGATGGCAAGGTGCCCCGATGACGAACAGTGAGCCGACACCTGCTGACACAACCGAAGCCCGGGAAATCGCCCGGCAGGCCGAGGTCGAGATTGCGATCCTCCTGGGCATCGAGGAAGCGCTGCGCATTGCGCTGCAGTGGATGACGCGAGGCCGTGGAAACGCCCACAAGCTCTCGACGCTGCGTTTCCATGCGTGGTCCTTTGAACGCCACATGACCCGCATACAGGTTCTTGCAGATC
Source organism: uncultured Phycisphaeraceae bacterium (assembly GCA_964491135.1). Classification (GTDB taxonomy): domain Bacteria; phylum Planctomycetota; class Phycisphaerae; order UBA1845; family UBA1845; genus JAFGJQ01. The sequence goes on from CAZBFW010000113.1 coordinate 895, forward strand.
ACGGTGGCTACCTGCACCTGATCACGGACGCCCAGCCACATCTGGCCGACGAGGTGGAAGCGTTACGTGATGAACGCGCCCGTCTGCATGCCGGTCTGGAGAGCATCATCATACGACTGGACCGCGTCTCGCGAGATGACGCCGGTGGATTCGAGCAATTGTGCGCGGATTTGACGCGTTTCCTGGACGCCTTAAGTGTCCATGGCCGCAAGGAACGTGCGTTGCTCCAGCGCTCCTTCGCGCAAGAGGAAGGCGGAACCGGATGATAATGTCGAAAGGGGCAACCATCACGGCGTTCCGTGCCGGTCAGAGCCCCGGCCGGCAGTACGTCCGAAGCACCGCGGGTCGGAGTCGGAGGTTTCGCCCGGCAATCGCGCCCCATGAGTTGCTTCCGCGGATCCGGTGGCTTCCGGCAGATTCCAAAACAACCGGCCGAGACGCTGCGGATCACCGGGTTCAAGGTTCGCCAAACTTGAGAGGACGGCCGCCATGCGCCTGTATCTGATCAATCCTCGCAATCCCTTGGTGTGCCTGACGGACGTCCGGGAAAGTCGCTGGAATCACTACCGCGTGTGGAAGCCGCTGGGACTGGCTACGATCGCGGCCCTGACCCCGCCGGAGTGGGAGATCGCCGTCTTCGATGAGAACGTGCGCGCGACGGACTACGTGGCCCTGCCCCGCCCGGATCTTGTCGGGGTCACCGCGTTTACCTCGCAAGCGAACCGCGCCTATGAGGTGGCGGCCGACTTCCGTGGCCGCGGAGTACCGGTGGTGATGGGCGGCATTCATGCCACCATGCGCTCCCAAGAAGCCATGGCGCGCGTGGACTCGGTCGTAACGGGCGAGGCCGAATCCGTCTGGGCCCAGGTCCTGACAGATTCCCGGCGGGGCGCGCTGCAGCCCCGGTACGAGGGGGCGCACGACCCGCTGGACCGGGTGCCGCCTGCCCGGCAAGACCTGCTGGACGGCGATTACGCGTTCGGATCGATTCAGACCACGCGGGGCTGTCCGCTGAATTGCAGCTTCTGCAGCGTAACGTCGTTTAACGGCTATCGCTATCGTCAGCGACCCGTTGCCGACGTCGTGCGCGAGTTCGGCATGATTCGGGAAAAGCTCGTTCTTGTCGTCGACGACAACCTGATCGGCACCAGCCGTGAACATATTGCCCGCGCGAAGGATCTGTTCCGCGCCATGATACGAGCCCGGCTGCGAAAGCGATGGATCGCCCAGGTGACGATCAACATGGCTGACGACGAGGAACTGCTGGCCCTGGCCGCGAAGGCCGGCTGCGCCGGCGTCTTCATCGGCTTCGAATCGCCGACGGCCGCCGGCCTGAAGGAAGTCGGCAAGAAGTTCAACCTTGTTAACGGCCGCGACCTCGCCGCGTCGGTCCGCCGCATCCAGCGGCACCGGATTCTCGTGGCCGGCTCGTTCATCATGGGACTGGACACGGACGAACCCGGCATCGGCCGGCGGATTGCGGATACGGCCGGGCGATACGGTGTGGACGTCCTCAACACCTTGTTCCTCACGCCGCTGCCCGGCACGCGGTTGTGGGACGAGTTCCTGGCGCAGGGTCGGATCGCCGCCGATCGCTTTCCGGAGGACTGGCAGCACTACACGCTGACGTTCCCCGTGGCCCGCTACCGACACTTCGCCTGCGCGGACATCGTTCAGGAGATGGAGACTTGCGACGAGAGTTTCTACTCTCTGAGGTCCATCGTGCGCCGGGTATGGCGTAGCGTGCGCCATGGGGGCAGGCCCCTCATTGCGCTCGTTGCCAACCTTTCTTATCGAAACAACATCCATCTGGGTCGCGCCCGCTGCCATGCCTTCATGGCATCCCGCGGTCTGCCGCAAGAGGGCCATCCAGGCAACGAAGCAGGGAAAGCTTCCGTTGCCGAAGAGCGTCGGCATGAAAAGGCGAGCAGGACCAGGCAAGCATGGCATGGATTCTCACCGCGACTGTCAGCCATAGACCACGACACCGAGTGAATGGGATGAGACCGCGTCACGGAATCGCCTTGGCCTGCTGCCCGGGCCGTTCCTGTACAATTGGTGTCCGGCCCGTGCAGACAAGCGGGCCGACAACACCGGGAAGCGATGGCCCGGGCACGCGAGGCGGAGATGCAGGCGCTGGTGGCGGAAAACCGGGCGAAGGTCGTCGAGAATGAGGGCAAGGTCCCGCTGGCCATCGCCGAGGCGTTCCGCCGCGGGAACCTCGGCATCATGGATTTCCACCCGATGCGGAACGGAGAGGCGGACACGTCCGTGCGCGGAGCCATTGACGGAACGGGTGAACACAAGGCGAAACCACCCAAGGCCTGACTCGAAACGACGGACCGGCTGTGAGCCTGGCCACCATCGGGCGCATGGAAGAGCCGATGCGAAGGCGGGGAGACGCCCTATCGCTTCCTGATGTCGCGGAACGCGGGTGGCTCGGCCAGGGTGAAAAGCACCACTTCCTCGCCGGTCACGGTGCTGATGTCGTGGTGCAGGCTGCGCATTTCGACGCCAGCTGCCGCCTGCACCAGCGTTTCCAGTACTGGGCGGGCGGTTTCGATCAACTGCTCCCTCACCTGTTTGAGCAGGTCCCGGCCCTTGTCGGCCGGAAGCGACTTCACGAGCTGCTGTTCGGCGGCGGTCAGGACACCCTGCAGCCGGACGATAACGAGATCGCCTATGAGGTGGGTATGGATGTCTTTCGGGCCGCGTCCCATGTAGTCCTGCTCAAAACGGCTCATTCCCTCGCAGATGGCGGCTTCGATCTCGCCCTGAGTTCTCATCGTAGCCTCGCACGTTCACCGACGGCCTTCCGACAGCCCGCACCGACTGCGTCCAACCGTGTCGGCGTTTCCTGGAAGGCGACGGCAAACCATGATAACCCCTGCTCGTTCGGAGTCCACTTGACTGTTTCCATTCCAGACGTTAGGGTGGAATGGTAATCGAGGCTTGGGGCTCGCGTTCGTTGAACCGTACGCGGAGTTCCGCCCGGGCCTCCGCGAGATCGTCGGATGACTGATTGAAGGGCAGCCCGGCTGTGCCGGGAGGCCTGTTGACGAGTAAGCCGGCGTGGTCGAATCGCATATGTGTTCGATCACGCCGGCGTTCTTTTTACGGGGCTGGCAAGCCGCAGCCCATTCAAAGGACCGCGCGATGGATGAGCCCAGGCGGACCCTCGCCCAGCAGATCGCCGAGGCGGCGCGGGCGTTCGAACGGCAGAGGACGGGCCACGGCCCCGAGTCGGTCACGGTCGTCCTGAGCGATGACACGCTGGTGATCACGCTGCACGGGGCCCTTTCGCCTGCCGAGCGGGCCATGGCTCGCAGCCCGGATGGCGCCGCTCAGGTGCAGGAGTTTCACCGGCAGCTGTTCGCCAGCGCCGCAGAACCGCTTCGCCAGGAGATCCGGCGAATCACCGGCGTCGAGGTGCGGGAGGCAACCGCGGAAGTCGAGACGACCGCCGGCAGATTGGTTACCGCATTTACGACAGGTACGGTCGTGCAGGTGTACTTGTTGGCGGATCGTGTGGCCAGGGAGAGCTGGAGCGATCGGAAGCCGGCCGGTGGTCTCTGACCGTTGCCGACGGCTGTGTCGGAGTCAAAAGCGCGAGTTTGCACGCAACCGGGCGAATGCAGCCCGGCACGAGGATGTCCCTGACGAAGGAGTGGCCAACATGCTCACGGTAACAGAAAAGGCACGCGATCGGTTATCGCAGAAACTCGTTGAGAAGAAGGTTGCGAGCAACGCCGCCCTGCGGTTTGTACGACGGGAGGGCGGGTGGACCCTGCGTCCGGATCAGGCTCGCCCCACCGATACCACCGTCACTCACCAGGGAAGGGGCGTGCTGCTGCTGGACGAGACCGTGGCGCGGGCTATGGCGGACATGGTCCTGGACATCCGAAACACAGAGGCCGGCCCGCGGCTGACGCTGCGCTGACTTGCGTGCCGAGAGCGTGATGGCATGGAACTTCCCCGTCGCCTCAAGGACGATGTGTACCTTCCGGACGGCGCGTTCCGCGAGCGGGTTGACGTGCTGCGACGGATGACCGAGTGGCACGATCTGGCCATCGGCATCGTGTACGCGTTCGATTTCCGAACGCGCATGCTGCCGTTCTGGTACGCCGACAAGCGAATGGCGCCCTGCTCCGTTCGCCTGCTGGGGGATGCGCTGCACGATGCCGGCTTTGCCAACCTCCGCATCGTGCTGCAGCAGTGGTCCCCGCGCGTGCTTCCCAGCCTCATGCGGCTGAACGGGCGGCCCCTGGACATCCTGCTGGTGTCAACCATGCAGGTCCACGCCGAGCGGGCCTATGCCCTGATCCGCGACGCGCACCGAATGGGGGCGGATCGCCCGCTCATCCTGGCCGGCGGCCCCAAGGCAATCTACGAACCGACCGATTTCTTCGAACTGGGTCTGGAGCCTGGCATCGGAGCAGACTGCGTGGTGACCGGCGAGGCGTTCGTATTGCTGGATCTGCTGCACACCGTGCTTGCGGGCCGTCGCGAAGGGGAAACGGCTCGTGAGGCGTTCGAGAATGTGCGGCAAGCGGGCACGCTCGCGGACGTGCCCGGGCTGGTCTATCTGTCTCCGGATGCGCCATCGCATAGACCCGTGGCCGTCAATACGGGCGTGCAGCGGCTTGTGCGTGATCTGGACGAGTTACCCATGCCGGACGCCGGATACCGGCTGATCGAGCCTCCGCACCGCCGGCGCACGCTGTCGCCGCGTCCCTGTTCGGCCGTTCGGGTGGGCAGGCTCTCGAACATTGCGTCGCTGATCTCGACGCAGGGCTGCCGCTTCAACTGTTCCTACTGTCCGATCCCGGCCGTCAACCAGCGGACCTGGCGCCACAAGAGTCCGGCGCGACTGGCCGCAGAAATCCGGCATATCCACGAGAACTTCGGCATCCGCAGTTTTTTCAGTACGGACGACAACTTTTTCAACAACCGCCGGACCGTGATCGGGTTGATGACGGAGCTGGCCCGGACCCGGGTGGCCGGCGAGCCGCTGGGCAAACGTATTCGGTTCTTCACGGAAGCCACCGAGGTTGATGTGTACAGGAACCGCGACCTTCTCCCCCTGGCGCGGTCGGGCGGTCTGCGCGCCATCTGGTTCGGCATCGAGGATATTACCGCTGCGCTGGTCAACAAAGGGCAGACGGCGAACAAGACGACAGAGCTGTTTACGCTGTTGCGCGGTCTCGGCATCGAACCCATGGCGATGATGATCCACAGTGACGATCAGCCGTTGCGATCCCCCAAGAACAACCTGTCCGGGCTGCTCAACCAGGCGCGCTACCTGTTCGACCAGGGGGCCGTATCGTACCAGTGTACGTACCTGGGCCCGGCCGTGGGAACACGTGATTTTGAGCCCGCATGCAAGGCGGGAACGATCTTCAAGCGTGTCGGCGGCCGGGTGATTCCCCAGGCCCATCAGGATGGGAATCACGTGGTCGCGTCCAGGCACCCCCGGCCGTGGCAGCAGCAACTCAACGTTCTGCGGGCGTATGCGGCGTTCTACAACCCGCTGAACACGCTGCGAGTGATCTGGAATCTGCGGAGGGATCCGGTGGGACGCAAGCGGCTGGTGTTCCAGTTGGCCGGCCAGGTGGGGCTGCTGCTGACGGTGCCCCGCCTGCTTGTGTGGGCACGACGTCTGAAGCGCGGACCCATTGAGCCGTATGCAGGACTGGAAACCGCACGCATCCCCATGATCGACGCGGCGACCGATCAGGAAACGAACTGGGCGATTGAGCACATTCCGTCTCTTCCGCGGCCCACGCGTCGTTACGCGCCAGGGCCGGCGCCGCAGGTCCTGGCGGTCGCGGCGGCACCGGGCGATCCGGCGTGACGGGCGGGCGTTTGCCTCGTCGCGAACAAGGGCCTGCCGGACCCACCCTTGCGAACGACGGAATTCAGGGCCAAATGTGCGAATTCCACGGATGCCTGCCGTTCAAGCGGATTACTGTCCTTTCTGCAACTTGACAGGGCGTGGTTCTGCCGATACTATCCCGATAGTTCCCATGGACAGACAGCCATTGGAGCACAGCCAGGTTCCGATGGCTTTGGCAGACGCGACGCGCGTCCGACACATCTTCACCTGGGATTCTTGAGAGATATTCTGAATGCGATTTGAAGACTTGCGGCTTTCGGAGCCGCTCCTGAGGGCCGTGCGCGCGGCCGGTTACGCGGAGCCCACACCCATCCAATCCACTGCCATCCCCCACGTGCTCAACGGCCGGGACGTGCTGGGATGTGCCCAGACGGGCACAGGCAAGACGGCCGCGTTTGCCCTGCCCATTCTGCAGCGACTGAGTGAGCCCGGCGGGGACGGAAGGAATCCGTGCAGCCGAATCCGCGCCCTCGTGCTGTGTCCGACGCGTGAACTGGCGCAGCAAATCCACGACAGCTTTGGCGGCTACGCCCGCCACACCGGCCTGCGGCAGGTGGTCGTTTTCGGCGGCGTGAATCAGAAGCCGCAGGTCCGGGCCGTCCGGGCCGGCAGCGACATCCTGATTGCGACGCCCGGACGCCTGCTGGACCTTGTGGGGCAGGGGCTGGTCAACCTGGCAGACGTTGAGATTCTCGTTTTGGATGAAGCGGACCGCATGCTCGACATGGGCTTCCTTCCCGACGTGCGGCGGATTCTGGGCCACCTCCCGCGGCAACGCCAGACGCTGCTCTTCTCTGCGACCATGCCGAGTGGAATCCGGACTCTGGCAAACCAGATTCTCCGCGATCCGGTTCCGGTGCAGGTGGCACGGGTCTCGTCGCCCGTCCCGACGGTAGGTCACTGGGTCCATCACGTGGAGCGGACTCAGAAGCCGATGCTGCTGCTACGCCTGCTGCAGAACATAACATTCACACGGGCCCTGATTTTCACGCGAACGAAGCACGGGGCGGACAAGGTGGCGAGGCATCTCGTGCGGGCCGGTGTGCCGGCGGCAGCTCTGCACGGGAACAAGAGTCAGGGTGCACGCACGCGGACGCTGGCCGAGTTTCGCTCTGCCCAAACACCGGTGCTGGTGGCGACCGACATCGCGGCCCGCGGTCTGGATGTCGAGGACATCTCCCACGTCATCAACTACGACCTGACTCGAGATCCGGAAACGTACGTGCATCGAATCGGCCGTACGGGCCGGGCGGGCGCGACCGGCACGGCCGTATCGTTCTGCACCGAGGAGGAGCATGGAGCTCTCCGCGCCATCGAGCAACTACTGCTGGCGCCGCTCCAGCGCAACATCGACATTGGCGGGTGGGGAAAGGGAACGCCGCGGCAGCCCGTGTACGCGACCGTCGCGCCCGCGGGATCTTCGCACCGACGGCGACCACGTCCGGCCGGGTCACGTCGCGGCCGATCACGTTGCGGCCCGTCTTCGTCCGGTTCCACGACCAAACGAAGAGAGACTCCGCAGCGAGCCGATCGGTAAAGCATATTTCCAAACCGGAGATGCCCCAGCCGCCCGACCACGACGCTTCGTCGCCCGCAAGGACGAGGAGGTACTCGGTGTGCACGCGCACCCGATCGCGCTGTCTGCCGGTCGTGTCTCCGCTCCGCCACACGGAGGTTCATTTCGGCAGATCCATTGCGTACGTGCGGCCGTGACAATCTCCGTGGACGACGCGGGTGTGGACGCCTAGCATTCACACAGACCGGGAGTTGCGACCGAGATGAGTACAACGGACGAGCCGTGGCGAGAGAAGCTGACGCCGGAGCAGTACCACGTGACGCGAGAGTGCGGCACGGAGCCCGCGTTCACCGGCCGGTACTGGAACCACAAGGGCGACGGCCTGTACCGGTGCGTGTGCTGCGGCGAGCCGCTCTTTGACTCGCAGACCAAGTACGAATCGGGCAGCGGCTGGCCGAGCTTCTACGCCCCCGTTGAGGCGGGCCGGATCGAAGAACGGGCCGACGCCTCGCACGGCATGCAGCGGACCGAGGTGCGTTGCTGGCGCTGCGACGCGCACCTGGGCCACGTGTTCCCGGACGGCCCGATGCCGACCGGCTTGCGATACTGCATCAATTCCGCGGCGCTACAGTTCGAAGATCGCAAGGAAGACAAGCCGTAGAGGCGACAGATGGGCGCGGTTGTCCTTCTCATGTGCCCGGGGGCACGGTTCAATCCGCCGTAGGTCAAGCCGCAGTTCCATCACGTCTGGGCCCTGATGCCGGCTTGGGTGGTCCAGGGCAGACGAAGGGGGCAGGGTCGGACCCAGATCGGAATCACGGTTCAGCAGCGGCGCGGGCGGCGATGACGAAGGCGCGCATCTTGTCGGGGGATTTGCGGCCGGGAGAGGATTCGACGCCGGAGGAGACGTCCACGCCCCAGGGGCGGACCACGGACACCGCCTGCGCGACGTTCTCCGGTGTCAGACCCCCGGCCAGGATGAGCGGGGGCCAATCCGCCCACGCGCCGGATCGCCGCGCGGCGGCCAGGCAATTCCAATCCACCCTCCGGCCGGTGCCGCCGAGCCCGCCGGTGCCGACGGCGTCCAGCAGAATCGCGGCCGGCCAGCGCGTGCCGCAGC
>CAZBFW010000114.1:0-9366 GCA_964491135.1 uncultured Phycisphaeraceae bacterium
CCCCCCCCCCCCCCACTATCCTACACTCTTTCCCTACACGACGCTCTTCCGATCTGGCGAATGCCGCGGTCCGCGATGACCTCGGCGGGGTGGCCGGACATGTACAGCACCTTCAACTCCGGATCGACCGCCCGCATCGACGCGGCCAGCCGAACGCCGTCCAGGTCCGGCATGATCACGTCGGTCACCAAGAGGTGGATCGACTCCGAGGCAGACCGGGCCACGTCCAGCGCGTGCCGGCCGCTCTCGCCGATCAGAACGCGATAGCCGCATTCGGTCAACATCCGGCCGGCCAGGGCCCGCACCACCTCATCATCCTCGGCCAGCAGGATCGTTTCCGTGCCCCGCGGAACCGAGGCTTCCGCAGCCGCCGCCTCCGCCGCCGCATCGATGTCCACGCGAGGCAGGTACACGTGAAACGTGGTGCCCACGCCGGGCTCGCTGTAAACGGCCACGTGACCGCCGGCCTGCTTCACAATGCCGAAGACGATGGACAGCCCCAGCCCGGTGCCGCGGCCCGACGGTTTGGTCGTGAAGAACGGCTCAAAGATCCGGCGAATGGTGTCCTTCGGAATCCCGCATCCCGTGTCGCTCACGCTCAGCACGACGTACGGCCCGGGCTTCACGTCCGGGCGCGTGGCCGTGTACGCCTCGTCCAGCCTCATGTTCCGAGTAGACACAATCAACTCACCGCCGCCGGGCATGGCCTCGCGGGCGTTGACCGCCAGGTTCAGTATGACCTGTTCGACCTGCCCGGCGTCGACGCGGACCTGCCCCAGGTCATCCTCCTGGTCGAACGACAGCCGCACATCCTCGTCGATCAGCCGGCGGAGCATCCCCTTCATTCGCTCCAGCGTGTCGTTCAGCTTGATCACTTCCGGCCGAATGACCTGCCGGCGGCTGAAAGTCAGTAGCTGCCGGGTCAGTTGGGCGGCACTGCCAGCGCACTGCTCGATCTCCAGGAGGAACTCCGCCGTGGACGTGGGGCGGTCCAGGCTCCGCTTGGCCAGATCGACGTTGCCCAGAATGGCGGTCAACACGTTGTTGAAGTCGTGGGCCACGCCGCCCGCCAGCCGCCCGACGGCCTCCATCTTCTGCGATTGCCGCAACTGCTCTTCCAGCGCAACATGGTCCGTGATGTCGTGCAGCACTTCTACATAGTGCGTGATCTTACCGGCCTCATCGCGAATGGGAGAGATCGTGCCTTCCGCCTCAAACGTGGACCCGTCACGACGCCGGTTGGTGAGCCGACCGGACCAGACGTCGCCCCGCTTGAGCGTCTGCCAGAGCCCCCGGTAAAAAGCCTCATCGTGCGCGCCGCTTCGCAATATCCGCGGCGTCCGGCCGATCGCTTCCGATGCCGGATATCCCGTGATCCGCTCAAACGCAGGATTCACATACTCAATGATGCCGTCCAGGTCCGTGATCGCGATGCCCTCTCCGGCCTGCTGGACGGCGCCGGCCAGCCGATTCCGCTCCGCCTCCGCCCGCGACCGGTCGGTCACGTCGGCATGCATGATCACCGCCCCCATCAACCGGCCGTCCGGTCCGAAGTGCGGCGTACCCGTAACCACCAGACGCAGCCGGGTACCGAGCAGGGATTCGTAGTCCATTTCAATCAGGGGAAACGGCTCGCCCTGAATCAGCCGCTCAAACCGGCGCGCGATGTCCGGGTCCCGCCGAATGGACGGCAGATCCACAAACCGGCGTCCGATGGCAGGCGAGCGTCGCCCGGGCGTCAGGTTCATCATCCCATCGCAGGCCGGATTCGTGTAGACCACAACCCCGTTCGCGTCCACGTAAACGATGCCCAGCGGAGCGTTCTCCACAAGAGCACGGGCCAGCAACTCCAAGCCCTGCACCATCCCCTCTGGCGAACGCTTGGGGCGGTTCCGGACCACCATCGCGAGCAGCCCGGCCGCCAGGAGCAGGGCCGCGACGAGGATCGCCGCCTCGCCTGCCACTTCGATCAGCGGAATCTCCCGTGCGGAAACCGCCGCCACAAGCAGCAGCACCGGGCGAATGGCCAGGCCGAGCATCGCGGCAGCCACGAGCCGCCAAGGCCCCCGCCGGCCGGTCTCGCGGCCGATCCGCAGGGCCAGAATCGCCACCACGATCTGCAGGCCCACGGTGACGATCAGCCAGACGTGCGCAGACATCGGCTTTTTCTCCCTCGCGAATCGGCTGCACACGACAGGCCGTACGCGACGTCCCAAACGCATTGTAAACACGGAAAACCGCGAGGGTAAACCCCCGGCGGCATCCAATCACGGCAGCTCGGACGCCGGGCGCAGCGGATGACGTGACCAGCGAGACCACCGGTCCTGCCATTGGCCGTCGCCGCCAAACACCAGCACGAGCACCGAGTCCCAGGACGCGTCCAGACAGGTCCAGCCCAGCCGATCGCCGGAGATCACGCGAACACCCCGAATCCAGCGATCGAGCTCGTCGGGCGACATGGATTGCACGGACACGAGAAGGATCGCCATCCCGTCCGGCCCAAGGGCGCTCCGCACGCGGTCCAGGAATCCGGTGCGGAGCAGGCGATCACGAACGGGGCCGGGCAGCGTGTGCAGATCAATCACCACGATGGCCATCTCCCGCTTCATGCGGAGCGCACGGGTGGCGGAAACTCGGCTGGTGGGATCACTCGTAATCCCGTGCGGCGCCGCCAGGACGCGAATGCCGGGGTCAAACGAATGCAGCGCCTCAGCCGGCAGGTGCAGCCCGAGCTCCGTCATCAACCGGAAGGACGCGCCGAACAACCCCATCACGCGCTTGTCCGGCGGGACGCTTTGCATCGACAGCAGGGGGCCCGAGACCGGCGACCGCGCATAGCGTGATTCGAGCGCGCGGCGCCGGGGAAGCGGTTCGGCCTGCATCTCCCCATCCCCGTCGCGCCATTGAGAAACCGTCAGCCACTGCGACTCCAGAAGCCGGGCGCGTTTCCCCGTTCGGGTCACCAGCCAGGTCTGGGCCGGACGGGGCAGGACCAGCGTCATGACGATGACGATGCCGAAGACCCCCGCCACCCGCCGCGTGCGAAGACGATGCCCGGCAGACGGTTCATGGATGATGAGCACGCCGCCCAGCGCGAGCAGCGTCAACGCCCCCGCCGCCAGCAAGGCGTACGTCCCCAGCGCCGCCAGCACCGGCCAGAGAACGGCATACACGAGCACGCTCACGGAGACAGCCGCCCGGGACAACAGTGCCGATCCGACCGTCGGCCGATTCCCCATCCGGCCGAGCACGGCGCCTGCCGCGGATCCGGTCACGTACCCGCCCGCAAACGCCGGCACGCTCACGCACGTCACAACCAGCAGCCAGAACCACGGACCGTGGGACGGGGCGGGACCGACGCTCGGAGATGCGAACGCAACAACCACCAACGGAATGGCCATCGCAACCCCCGCCGCCACGAACACCGATCCCAAGGCCCCCACAGACCCGATCCGTGTCCAGTCGCGCCGGCACGACCCTCCCCAACCGCCCGCGACGGCCGCCAGGGCCGGCACCCAGAGCCCCACGGTGGTCAGCCGCTCGAATCGGCCCAGGATGCTCAACGCGCGACACCAGCCGAACAGGGCCACGACCAGAGTCACCGCCCCAATCGCTTCCGCCGCCCGGAGAATCGAGGGCCATGGATCGCGGGCATCCGGCGGCACCGGGGCGTCAACTTCCCGAACGGCATGGCTCCGGCCCGCATGAACCTGCGACCGCTGTACAGACAGCATGGCAACGATCAGAAAGGGAACCGCGCCCGTCACAATCCAAACCGGCGGTGGGACCGTCGCTTCGCCAATCACGACCGGCACCAGAATGCCGAGGGCCACGCCCGACAGAACCCACGGCAGAATGCGCAAATCCCAACGCTCAACCGAACGCGTGACGATGGGCACACAACTGACCACCCAACCAAGCAGCGCGAACACCGGTACGGCCGTGACCGCGATCAGCAACGCCTCCAGCGCGGTGAGCGTGCCCACCCCCCAGACAAACCGGCCCAGCAAGGCGTCATACGCGGCACGTCCGCACGAAACCAGAAGCGGCAGACCCAGCAAGGCAAGACCCGCCGCCAAAGCCAGACCGGCCAGCACCGTCCACAGCACGCTCAGGTCCACGTCCCCGCCGACCGTCAGGCGGGCCGTCAGGGCAGTCCGCGTCGTCCCGCGGCGAAATGCACGCGTCCCCACCCACAGGGCCAGCGCCGGAGGCAAACCGGGCCCGACGCCCAGACCCAGAAACACCGCGCCCCACACGAGCCGGGCCGTCAGCGGCGTCGGATCCAGAATGCGATACCACTGTTCCGCAAAGCCGAACGCCGCCAGACCGACGCCGGCACCGGCCAGCATCGCGACCGCGTCCTCCGGCCGAACACGATCCCGTGCACGTGGCCTCGCCCCGTCAATCCGGACTGTGCGTCGCGGTCTCATTCAGGCATCCAAAACGGTCGTCCCTTCGGCATCGAACAGCATGCGCGGCCCCTGATCCAGTTGAACCACCAGCGCAGACGTCGGGTCCACGTCCACGACCACACCGGCATACTCTCGCCCGTCGCGCCACAGTCGGATCGGCTGCCCCAGCCCGACCGCCCGGACACACCAGGTCTCACAGACAACCTCCGGCCGCAACGACCCGGGGGCCGCCAGCCATGCGTCAAGCTGTTGAAGAAGCGCCCGCGCAACCTGCGTTCGGTCGATCGGATGACAGCTCTCCAGGTCCAGCGACGTGGCCCGCTCGCGCAGGTCCGGAGGAAAATGACCCCGATGCTGCAGGCAATTGATGCCGATGCCGGCCACGAACACCCGGCCGCCCCCCACCCCCGGCCGCGACTCCACCAGAATCCCCCCGAGCTTGCGACCACGCGCCATCAGATCGTTCGGCCAGGATAGCTCCACCGGCACGTGAGCGGCGGCGCGAACCGCGTCACAGGCCGCCACCCCGCAAATCAATCCCACCAACCCCCCCTTCAATACGCCGGCCGCGTCATCGAGCACCACGCTGCAAAGCACGCCGGCCCCGCGCGGCGAATGCCAGACCCGCCCGAGCCGGCCGCGCCCCGACGCCTGGTGCTCCGCGAAAACCGCCAGCCCGTCCGCCGGTCCGCGCCCGACGTGCTTCCACGCCACGTCGTTGCTGCTTGTAACGGAATCCACCACGAGCACGCGCGAGGGAATGCGCCGCGTGTTCAGCCCTCGGCAGATCTCTTTCGCGTTCAGCGGACCCGGATCCGTCATCCAGCCCAAGATACCAGAAACCACCCTCGGCGGAACCGCCGCACACCGGCCGACGGAAGGATGTCTGCGGGGGGCAAGGGATCAAGGGATCCAGGGATCTGGGGATCAAGGGACGGAGGGGCACGCTGCGGGCGGGAGAATTGGCGCGGGATGCGAAGAACTCGAACAGGCACGGGGCAAACGCGTCAACGGCCTCCTCCGTTGCGACCCCACGTGCCCCGACGTACGATCACCCCCATGCCACGGGAACCGGACAGACCGCCCCGTTCACCCTCCGAAGCAATCCGGCCCAGCCACCGGGAGTGGCTGTGGATGCTCCTGCCCGCCGTCATCCTGGTGGCGTTTCGCCTCCACGCGTTCGGCGGCCCCCTGGAAACCGACGAGTGCAACTACGCATACATCGGCGCGCGGCTGCTGGCGGGAGATCGCCTGTACGTGGACGTGTGGGACCACCAGCCGCCCGGCGTCTTCGTCCTTTTCGCAGGGCTGATCGCGCTGGTGGGGGATTCGGAAACGGCCATCCGCCTGTTTGCATTGCTCTGGTCACTGGCCACACTCGTGCTCGTGTACCGGGTCGCGAGAAGAGGTTTGAGGCCGGGCGCCGCCTGGTTTGCCGCCCTGCTGTTTGCCATGGCCTCGAGCGATCCGGGCATGGCCGGCGAGGGTGCGAACCGCGAAATCTACATGAACGCGCTGGTGGTCGGGTCTGTCGCTTGCCTCCTGCGTCCCACCCTGTCTCGCGTCCTGGCGGCGGGCGTGCTGCTGGGACTGGCCTCCACCATGAAGACCGTGGTCGCCGCCCAGTGGCTCGCCCTGCTGATCGCCTTGTGGATCGGGCAGGCGAGCGGCGGACGGCGGGCGATTCTCCGCGCTGCCCGGATGACCCTCGCGTTCGCAGCCGGTCCGGCACTGATCTGGATCGCTGTGGCGGGATACTTCGCCGTCACGGATCGGTTCGCCGTCTTCTACGACGCGGTATTCACCTACAACCTGACCTATAGCCAGATGACATCGGGACCTCTCGCCCGGTTCGCCGAGTTCTTCGTGGCAGGCAGACCCTCGTCGTGGGCGGTCTTCCGCACTGCGCTGCCGCTGTGGCTGGCCGGCGGGGCCGGGCTTGTTGTTGCGGTCGTCACGCTTCGCCGACGCGACCGCGCCTGGTCCGCCCTGGTTCTCGCCCTGGCCCTGGGGAGCTTCGTGGCCGCCTGCCTGCCGCGACAGTTCTGGCCCCACTACTACCTGCTGATATTGCCGTCCCTGGTCATCCTGTCGGCCGCGGTAACGGATACACTGCCAGCCCGACCGGCAAAGGGATACGGAGGCGTCCTGATCGCGACGCTCCTGCTGACGCAGGGGCTCTTTTACCTGCTCGCCCCGGCGGACTTGATCGGCGTCCAGCGCTACAAGATGCGAATGCTCTGGGCTCGAGACCAGGCCAAGCGCCTGGCCGCCGTCACCGAGCCGACGGACTCCGTGTTCGTGTGGGGCAATGCGGACGCCGGGATCTACTACTACTCGCAGCGGCGCTGCGCCACACGGTTTACCATGATCGGGGCGCTGCTGGGTGAAGACCCGGCCGCACGACGCCGCCAATCGCTGCTCATCGAGGATTTGACCCGAAATCACCCGCGCGTGATCGTCCAGGCCATGCCGTTCATCCCGATCATGGAGCAGTTCCTCCAGAAGAACGGCTACGAGGAAGCGGGGCGCGATTATGACCCCGCGAACGACATCGTCCGAATGCGCGCATACGGCGATCCAAGCCGACCCGTCCGCCGGATCGACTGGGACTGGAGGGAGCCATGAGCGAGCCCGGCCTCCCCGGCACGCAGGACCACCCCGACGCCCGAAGGGCCGGATTCCGCTGGGCGATTCTCGGGTTCCTCGCATTGGGCATCGCGTGGCGACTGCATGCCGTGCTGTCACCGCCGACTCCACCCATGCTCTGGGACCACCACGAATACGTATCGTGGGGCCGACTGATGGATCAGGCCGGTTTCACCGCTCTGTACGATCAGGAACCTCCGCTCGGACAAATGTGGAGCCCCGTGCGGCAGAACCGGTTTCAGCCTCAATCCGAGAAGCGACATCACTGCAACTATCCGCCCGGCATCGCCTACGTCCTGTACCCCAAGATTCGACTGCTGGCCCTCGTGGACCCCACGGAGGCGTCCAACACGCCCGCGGCCCGGCTGATCTTCGCCGGGTTGCCGCTGATCTGTGACATCCTTCTGGCATTCGGCTGCCTGGCCCTGGTCCGTCCCTACGGCCACAAGCCGGCGATTGTAGCCTTCGCGGCAGCCATCCTGGCCCCGCCCTTCGTCATCGACTCGTGCCACTGGGGCCAGACGGACAGCATGATCCTGGCCCCCGCCGTGTGGATGATTTGGGCCATGCAGCGGCAACGATGGATGACGGCCGGCATTCTGTGGGGAGCAGCCCTGGCCCTCAAGACCCAGGGCATCCTGCTGGCCCCTCTGTGGTTGCTGGCGTTCATCCTCGAGCCACGGCGAACGCGAGTCGTTGCCGGCGGCGGTGTTGCGGCTTTCGTGCTGCTGGCGGTGGCCCTGCCCTTCACGCTGCACTCCGGCCTGCAATGGTTCATTCGTGGATTCTGGACCAACCTGACGGAGTTCTACCAGCAGACGACCCTGCTGGCCTTCAACATCTGGTACGCCGACCTGCTGGTTTGCGAGACCAACGACGCCACCCTCACCTGGCTCGGCGTCTCCAAAGACACCTGGGGCAAGGTGTTTCTGTTGGTCGGTTTGGCCGTCACTACCGCGCTGCTGTGGAGCCGCCGCCAGCGCCATCCGACGCTGATGATCCGATTCGCCGCCGTGCTGCTGCTGCTGGCCGTGATGCTGCCGACCCGCGTGCATGAGCGATACATCGTCCTCCCCCTGCCGTTTCTCATCTGCGTCGCGGCGGTCTGCCCTCGAACCTGGTGGGGCGTGGCCCCGCTGCTATTGGCCGCCACCTGCCAGATTACCGCCCCGGACTGGCTGACCATGCGCGCCACCCAATGGTATTACCACGAGCATCGCATCCTGGCAGACATCGAGAAGCAGTACGCGGCGCTGCGAGAGGAAATGGAACGCGGAAACCTTACTCCGGAACAGTTTGCCGCGCTGCCCACGCCACGCGAGCAACTGGCGATCGATCACGAGAATCATCGAAAACAACGCTGGGCCACCGGCGATCCGATCCGGGAATGGGCGCTCACCCTGTTGAGCCTGTCGTCAACGCTCGTCTGCCTGATCTTCGTCATTCCCGGCTGCCGGGCCCGCCCGCCGTCGGCGCAACCTCGATGATGTGAAACCGCTCCTCGCCCCCTGGGCCGCGAATGACGTGCAGCAAACGCCCGCCCTCCAGGTCACCCGGGCGAACCACGAACAGCGCCCGCGCGTGGGCGCGCGTGCGAAAATGCTCCTCCAGAACCGGCTGGGCGGCGCTGAGCACAAACGGGCCCATCGTGTCGATCGTGTGGAACTGGTCCTGCTCGTTACGGTAGTGATACGTCTTCTCCCACGACTGAAACTCCGCGGGGGGAACCGGGAGAATCAGCAGCGGATACACGTACGGCTGAATGCTCGGCCAGTAGGGCCGGGGCGCCGAAACGTGGTCGCTGATGAAAATGCGGTCGTACCCCCGCCAGCGATCGCGGACCACGGTCAACGCCTCACACAGGTCCGCCTGGAACAGCGCCTGGTAGAACGGCGCCCTCGCCTCGGTGACGAAATACTGCCGACCGGTGTACCACGCGTTCACCGCCAGCGCAGCGACCACGCCCGCCGTCGCCGCCAACCGTCGCTTCGATCCAACGGCTGACGCCGTGCCCGCCAGCGTCCGAATGCCGATCGCCCCGATCCATTGCAGCACGCCCAGACCGCAGGCGGAACGCAGCGCATGCGGCCCGCTGGTCGTCAGCGACCCGGCGATCGGATACAGCAGCAGCCACGCCAGCAGCAACGCGTGCCCCCGGTTCGCCCTCCACTGCCGAGCCAGACCGACCAGCCCCACCGGCAACAGCGCCAGCATATACCAGTTCAACTGCCCCACGCCGGGAATGGACTGAAAGATCGGAAGAGCGTCGTGTAGGGAAAGAGTGTAGGGTAGGGTGGGGGGG
>CAZBFW010000115.1:0-9366 GCA_964491135.1 uncultured Phycisphaeraceae bacterium
CAACACCCTATCCTACACTCTTTCCCTACACGACGCTCTTCCGATCTAAGGTCGGGGGGCGACCGGGTGCGTCGCGGTGAGCGCTCCCGTCTTCCTGTCCGAAGAAGAGGCGATGCAGATCATCCGCGAGCAATTGGCCCAAGCAGGCTTGCCCATGACGGATTCGGACGCGTTGATGGACGGCGTCGGGATACCCCAATGGGAGTTGAGCATCGATACGGACTGGGTGAACGGCGGCGTGGGCTTGCGACGCGTTGAGTCGGCCACAGTGGTCCCGTTTCGGGTGGATATGCAGAATGCCCAGCGGGGCGTAGTTGTGGAGTTTGTGTCGGCCTTGGACGAGGAAGCCCTGGACAGAACCTTCTGGAATTCCACGGCCCAGCACTACGACATGGCCGGGACGGCCCGCCGGATCGCCGAGCGTGTGCGCACCGACGGGCGCGGTGCCTTCGTCGGTGTGTTCTACGATCCGCTGCCACCCGAAACCGATGGACCGACGTGGCAGTTGATTCAGCAGTTGGCGCAAGCCGTCGCGAACCCGAGTGCCGGCCGCAGCGGTGGCCCCACCGTGTCTGAGGATCGTCGTCCGCCGGGCGGGATAGAGCACGAGACCGGTGAAGACCAGGCAAGACGATTGCTTCGCGAACAGGTGAAGGATTTCGTCGAGTGGCTCAAGGGCCAGGGAGTGATCTAGGCATGAGCACAGTCCACGCCACGCCCGCCCGCGCGCACGCGTTGCCGAAGTATCCCACGCGGCCGGAGGTCCTGGCGGACCCAGAGCTGCTGCGCCAGCGCATGCCGGCCGAGTGGGTCAAGCTCGGCGAAAAGGCTGCCTTGGCCGGCTTTCTGCTGGCCGCCGGTACGTCCGGGTGTTCGGGTCGTGACTCGACCGCAACGCCTCCTGGCACGCCCACGCCGGCCACACTTGCCCAGGCCGCCATCGTGGCCCCGATCTTTGAACATGGAGATGGACGTGGCGTGGCCGGTTGCGTCGTCGTCAGCCCCCCGGTGTTCCTTTCGGAAGAGGAGGCCGTCCAGGTCATCCGAGAGGAACTGCTGAAGGCCGGCCTGGACATGACCGAGTCGGGTGTGGAGATCAAGGACGTGCAACTCCCGCTGCGCCGGTATGAGCAGGTGACCGACTGGGTTCGCCAGACCATCTCTATGGAATGGGTGGAGGTGCCCAGCGGCAGCCCGCTGGTGGCGGATTTGAAGGATCCCGACCGCCGTGTCGCCGTGACGTTTGTCTCCGGCGAAGATGCGAGTGCGCTGGGCACGAATGACGATGAAAACGGTACGACTGCGTTTCACTTTGATGTGAAAGCAGCGGCAGAGCGGGTCGCCGATTACACCAGACGGGATGCCAAGAACGTCCACCTCGGCATTTTCTACGATCCCCTGCCAACAACAGACTGGATGGATAGTGAGGACGAGCGCTACGCCGAGGCTCAGAAGCGGCTGAGAGACCTTGGCCGGGCCGCGTCCGAGTACCGGGCAACCGACACAACGACGCAACAGGCGGAGCGCCGGGACCGCATCTATGAGGTGTACGCCGAGGAACCCAAACGCCTCCTGCGCGAGCAGGTGCGGGACTTCGTCGAGTGGCTCAAGGGGCAGGGGGTGATATGATGAGCCGGCCTTTCGATATGTCGCCAACGTTCACGGATTCACGATTGCCATGGAGAGGATGAACATGACTTCGCTTCACGCGCAGCCTGCACTTCGCAACCGCTCGCCGCGGTATCCCACGCGGCTGGAGGTCCTCGCCGATGCGATGCTGCTGGCGCGGTGCCAACCGCCCGGATGGCTGGCGAGCGGAGAGATCGCCGCCGTGGCCGGCCTGCTTCTGACGGCCGGTGCGGGCGGCTGCTCCGATCCCTCCAACTCGGGCACCGCCCCCGGCGACTCGCGCTCCCGTGCCGCCATCGTCGCGCCCATCCTGAGCCGTGGGAACGAATTCCGAAGTGTGGTGATGGGAGATCTGGCCTCTCCGTTCTGCAGGCTTCCGGAGGACGAAGCTATTCAGCTTATCCGCGAAGAGCTCAACGCGGCCGGCCTGAACATGTCGAATCGCAACGTGCTGGTGGAAGGCGTATCGGTGCCCGACCGCGAGAATGTCTTTTATGTGGACTGGATCACACGACGGCAGGCGTACCGGCCGGAACCAGTTGCCGGAACAGGTCATCCGTTGCAGGCGGACCTGGAGGATCCGGACAGGCGCGTACGAATCGTGTATACGGGTGAGTCACAGAACGACGTGCGTGGCGGGGTCTGGGATTCCGACTACCAGGATACCGCTCAGTTTGTCAGTCAGCAGGTCGAACGTTTCGGCAGAGGATTCTACTTTGGCGCCTTCTACTCGCCGCAGGATGCTGACGCCTACACCGAAATGCAGAAGTCCGGGCGACTCACGAACCAGGCGAGCCCAGGCAAGCCGGAGGACGCGCTGCAAGCGGAGTCCAAGCGCCTCCTTCGTCAGCAAGTCAAGGACTTCGTCGAGTGGCTCAAGGGCCAGGGGGTGATTTGATATGCACCTGACGCTCCATCTCACCACCGCCTGCAACATGGGCTGCTCGTATTGCTACGCGCCGCCCCACGATGGGCAGCCCATGAGCGAGGCCGTCGGGCGGCAGGCGCTGGATCTCGGGTCCCGGCTCACCTCCGGCTCCTGCGGCATCGTCTTCTTCGGCGGCGAGCCGCTGCTTTGCCGAGACCGCATCCAAAGCCTCGTGGCCTATGGCCGGGAGCAGGAACGACGCCGGGCGGGCCGATTTCATTTCAAAATCACCACCAACGGCCTGCTGCTCGACGACGCGTTCCTGGAGTTCGCCGTCCGCAACGACGTGCTGATCGCCATGAGCTTCGACGGCGTGGCCGACGCCCACGACCGCCACCGGCGCCTCCCCGGCGGCCGGCCATCCTTCGACGTGCTGCTCCCACGGCTCAGAAACCTGCTGGCTGTCCGGCCATACGCCAGCGTCTTGATGGTCGTCAACCCGGACACGGCCGCGTACCTGGTGGATTCGATCTCGTTCCTGCTCGATCTGTCGTGCCGATACCTGATCGTGTCGCTGAACTACGCCGCAGACTGGCAGGAATCGGACTTCCGCGTCCTGCGCAAGCAGTTGAAGCGGCTCGCCTCGCTCTACGTGAAGTGGACCCGGGCCGGCCGGAAGTTCTACCTCAGCCCGTTCGAGGTGAAGCTGTCGTCACACATAAACCGCCACTGCTACCGCAAGGAGCGGTGCGAGCTGGCCCGGCGGCAGCTCTCCGTGGACCCGCAAGGCTACCTTTACCCGTGCGTGCAGTTTCCCAAGGCCGGCCCGGACAGCCCCTGGTGCCTCGGCCACGTCTCGCGCGGCATCGATGAATCCGCCCGGCAGCGCATCCACGACGAGTCGGAGGCGGAGAAGGCCTTCTGCGCGTCGTGCGCCATCAAGGAACGCTGCAACAACACCTGCGGATGCCTGAACTGGCAGACCACGGGCAACATCAACGGCATCTCACCCGTGCTCTGCCGATACGAACAGATGCTGGTGCCCATCGTGGACCGGGTCGGCAAGGTGCTCTACCGCAAGCGCGATCCGCTGTTTCTCCACAAGCACTACAACGCGGCCTACCCGGTTCTCTCCCTGCTGGAGGACACGATGACCAGGAGAAAGTGATGGCCAAGGGAAGACTCTCGCGGCTCCGGAAATGGACGCGTCGTGCGGTGATCACACTGGTGGCGCTCGCCGGCGTCGGCGTGCTGGGCGTCGGTGTCGTCAGCTACGCCCGTGCGGTGCCGGGACCGGCCATCTGGATTCCGCACACGAAGCCGGCCGCTTCGTACGTGCGGGCAGCCATGATCGACGGCGTGCTTCACGTCGTGCGGGTCGTGCCGCGGGAGAAGCCGGGCTCGCTCAACAAGGAGCAGAAGTGGGGCGGCTTCTACGTCCGGCAGATGGACATCGGGCTGTCCCGCGGCACCGGGGCGGGCGTGCCATTCTGGGCTTTGGGCGTACCGCTCGCGATCTGGCCGTCCGCCGCGCTGGTCCGCGGCCCGGTCCGCCGTCGCCGCCGCCGCAAGCGGGGCGAGTGCATCGCGTGCGGGTACAAGCTCACGGGTCTGACGGAGCGCCGTTGTCCGGAATGTGGATTGGGATTCTGAAGCGCGTTCCTTGAATCGCGAATTGCGAATTGCGAATTGCGAAAGGTCGGTGGCGTCCGGCGGTGCATGAGGGCGGTTCCTTGCTCCGCTGCTTTCGGCTGCTCAAATCCCCTCTGCCCGCTCTGCGGGGAACTTCGCGGGGATGCGCGAAACTCCACACTTGCGTGGTTGCCTGTGCGAGCGGATCATAGGAATGACGGTTTGGGACGATTTGACCGCGGGCGGTTGAGAAGTCGCGGGGTTGGCACGAGCCCTGCAATTCATACACGCTCCCACGGTGAACGACGGGCGTCGTGGCCGACACCCTACGGTTGGCGTGTCGGCGTTGGGACAGTGGTATCCGCCGCCCGCGGCGCGGGATGGAGCAAAGGAGCACTACGAATGTCCGCTCCGGTAAAGCACCCGGACGGCACCGCCGGGCTGGCGGCGGCCGTCGAGGCGGCCACTGGTGAATCCGTCTTCAATTGCTACCAATGCGGCAAGTGTGCGGCGGGGTGCCCGCTGGCGGAGGAGATGGATCTTGCGCCGAACCAGGTTCTCCGCCTGCTGCAACTAGGGCAGCCGGGCATGGACGAGGAGGTGCTGGGCTCTCTGTCCATCTGGCTGTGCCTGACGTGCGAG
Organism: uncultured Phycisphaeraceae bacterium; assembly: GCA_964491135.1. GTDB lineage: Bacteria > Planctomycetota > Phycisphaerae > UBA1845 > UBA1845 > JAFGJQ01. The sequence continues at coordinate 4,772 of CAZBFW010000115.1, forward strand.
CAATGCTCGACCCGGTGCCCGCAGGAGGTGGACATTCCGAAGATCACGGACTGGCTCAGGCAGGAATCGCAGCGTCGGGGCCTGGCTAATAAGAAGGCGAAGGCCATTCTGGCATTTCACAAGTCGTTCCTCGATACGATCCGCCGCGGGGGGCGGCTGCACGAGGTCGGGCTGATCACGACCTTTAAGCTCCGGACGTGGCGATTATTCCAGGACGTCCTCGTCGCGCCGAAGCTCCTGGCCCGAGGCAAGCTAAGCATCCTTCCTCATCGAATCGAAGGGCACGCCGACGTGAAGCGGATTTTTGAGCGATGTGAGTCGGAGCCGGCGAACCCCGCACAGAAGGGGGACCGCGCATGAGATTCGGATTCTTTCCCGGCTGTTCGCAGGAAGGTTCTTCCAGGGAATACCAGGAGTCGCTGCGCGAGGTCGCGGCGGCGCTCGGGGTTGAGTTGGCGCCGATCCCGGACTGGAACTGTTGCGGCGCGACGGCCGCCCATACGTTGAACCATCGGCTCGCCCTCGCGCTGCCCGCCCGGATCCTGGCCCTGGCCGAACAGGCAGGCATGGACGAAGTGGTTGTGCCGTGCTCGGCCTGCTACAACCGGCTGGCCGCGACGCGTCATGAGCTGCTGCACGATGAGCCGCTGCGACAGCAGATCACCGACATCATCGAGATGAACTGGCACGGGGCCACCCGCGTCTTGAGCGTGCTGGAGTGGTTGAATCGCCTGGCCGGCGAGCTGCCCGGCCGGGTGACGGCACCGTTCGGCCACCGGGTTGCCTGCTATTACGGCTGCTATCTGACGCGCCCGAAGGCCGTGGCGACTTGCCGGCGCATCGAGGACCCGGCCGAGATGGACGACCTGGTTCGGGCGGTCGGGGCGGAGCCCATCGACTGGGCGTACAAGGTGGAGTGTTGCGGGGCCGGGTTGTCGGTCTCACGCACGGAGAGCGTTGCGCGGCTTTCGGAACGCATCGTGTCCGACGCGGTGGAGCGCGGCGCGGAGGCGATCGTGGTGGCCTGCCCGATGTGCCATACGAACCTGGATTTGCGGCGGGACGCCATCCTTGCGGCCGCGCCGCCGGGCGGGCGAAGCCGAATAGCGAGCATACCGGTGCTGTACATCAGCCAGGTCATCGGGCTGGCGATGGGCGTTTCGCCGCGTCAGCTCGGGCTGCACCGACACCACGTTCCCGTGCGGCTGTCCGCCGCGCCGCCGTCCGTGGCACCGGTGGTCCCGGGCGAGGGGGAGGAATAGCCATGCCGCGCATCGGTGTCTTCATCTGTCACTGTGGTGAGAACATTGGATCGACGGTGGACTGTGCGGCGGTTGCCCAGGCCGCCAGGCGCCTGCCGGGCGTGGCTCACGCGGTCGACTACAAGTACATGTGTTCGGACCCGGGTCAGAGCCTGATCAAAGACGCGATCCGCGAAAAGCGGCTGACCGGGGTGGTGGTCGGGGCGTGCTCGCCGCGGATGCACGAGCCGACGTTCCGCCGCGCCTGTGCGGAGGCCGGCCTGAACCCGTTCCTCTGCGAGATGGCCAACCTGCGCGAGCATTGCTCGTGGGTGCACGAGAAGGGCGACGTCACGACGCAGAAGGCGATTGACCTGGTGCGGATGCTCGTGGAAAAGGTGAAGCGGAACCGGCCGCTCACGCCGATTCGCGTTCCGATCACCAAGCGAGCACTGGTGCTGGGCGGCGGGATCGCGGGCATCCAGGCCGCCCTGGACATCGCGAACGCCGGGCACAAGGTGGTGCTGGTCGAACGCGACCCGTCGATCGGCGGACACATGGCCCAGCTCTCCGAGACGTTCCCCACGCTCGATTGCTCTCAGTGCATTCTCACGCCGCGGATGGTGGAGGTTGCCCAGCACCCGAATATCACGCTGTATACGTACAGCGAGCTGGAGTCGCTGGACGGCTTCATCGGGAACTTCCGCGCCACCATCCGCAAGAAAGCCCGCAGCGTGGACGAGTCGCTGTGCACGGGATGCGGGGCGTGCATCCAGAAGTGCGCCCAGAAGAAGATCCCCAGCGAGTTCAACGCGGGGCTCGGCCGGCGGACGGCCATCTACGTTCCGTTCCCCCAGGCGGTCCCGAACAAGCCGGTCATCGACCGGGCCCGGTGCACGTACTACAAAACCGGCAAGTGCAAGCTGTGCGAGAAGGCGTGCCCGACGAAGGCCATCCGTTTCGATCAGCAAGATGAGCTGGTGACGGTTGACGTGGGGGCCGTCGTCGTGGCCACCGGGTATGACGTGAAGCCGACCTCCTTTTTCCCGGAGTACGGCTACGGCGAATTCAAGGACGTCATCACCGGGCTGCAGTTTGAGCGGCTTGCCTCGGCCTCGGGCCCGACGCTCGGCGAAATCCGCCGGCCATCGGACAACCAGGTGCCGCAGAAGGTCGTGTTCATCGCCTGCGCCGGCTCGCGCGACCCTGCCAAGGGAATCCACTACTGCTCGAAAATCTGCTGCATGTACACCGCCAAGCACGCGATGTTGTACAGTCACAAGGTGCACGAAGGCGAGGCCTACGTGTTCTACATGGACATCCGGGCCGGCGGGAAAATGTACGAGGAGTTCGTCCGGCGGGCGGTCGAGGAGGACCATGTCCGGTACGTCCGCGGCCGCGTGTCGCGCATCTACCGGAAGAATGGCAAGCTGATCGTGAAGGGCGTGGACACGCTGCTCAACAGCCGGCCGGTGGAGGTGGAGGCGGACCTGGTCGTTCTGGCGACGGCCATGACGGCCCAGCCCGACGCGGAGGAGCTCGCCCAGAAGCTGAAGGTCAGTTACGACGGCGACAAGTTCCTCAACGAGGCGCACCCGAAGCTTCGGCCGGTGGAGATGAACACCGCGGGCATTTTCGTGGCCGGTGCGTGCCAGGCGCCGAAGGACATTCCGGAAACGGTGGCCCAGGCGTCCGGGGCCGCGAGCAAGGTGGCGGGCATGTTCAGCCGTGACGAGTTGTCACGGGAGCCGGTGGTTGCGGTGGTCAACCGGCAGCCGCCCCCGGTCTGGTCGACCTGCGTCGGCTGTTTTCTCTGCGAGACCGCCTGCGCGTACCAGGCGATCGAGCGAGAGGAAATCCGCGGGCGCGACGGCAGCCTCATCCGGACGATTGCGAAGGTGAACGAGAGCGTGTGCCAGGGCTGCGGCACGTGCGTGGCCCTGTGCCGGTCGAAATCGATCGACCTGCAGGGCTACACGAACGAACAGGTGTACGCCGAACTGCTGGCGTTGTGAGGCGCATGAATCGCCCGGCGTCCGCGGCGTATGCGGGCCATGCGGGCGGCGGTGGTTTTCTTCAGGAGCGGCAACGTGGCGGAGTTTGAGCCGAAAATCATCGCATTCGTCTGCAACTGGTGCACGTACGCCGGTGCGGACCTGACAGGGACCAGCCGCATCCATTACGCGCCGAACGTCCGGGTCGTGCGCCTGCCCTGCACCGGCCGGATCGACTTCATGCTGATCCTGCAGGCGTTCGGGCAGGGGGCCGACGGCGTGATCGTCTCGGGCTGCCATCCGGGCGACTGTCACTACACGGCGGGGAACTTCCACGCGCGGCGGCGCTGGATGCTGTTCCGCCGGCTGCTGGATTTTGTCGGAGTGGACGTGCGGCGCGTGACGTTTTCGTGGGTTTCCGCCGCGGAAGGCGCCAAGTGGGCCGAGCTCGTGAACTCCGTTGTGGCGGACGTCCGCAAGCTGGGGCCGTACGAGGATTTCCCGCAACGACTGGCCGGACCGGGGCAAAAACCCCTCGAGGTGGCATAGATGGAGCTGCTACGAGAGAAAGCGAAGTCGCTGCTGACGGGCGGGTCCGTCCAGGTTGTCATCGGATATGCGGCCGGGTCCGCGGCCGATCGGTTCCGGCCGCACTTCGCGCGATCGGCGGACGAGGCCGACCGGCTGGTCTTCGGCGACGGATGCCGGCAGAATCTGGCCGTCTACCTGCTGAAGCCCGAGGTGCGTGCCATGGGCAAGGCCGCGGTCGTGGGCGGGCCGACCACGTTGCGGACGCTGCTGCAGTATGCCGTGGAGAACCAGGTTTCGGACGGATCGGCCGTTGCGCTGGCGGTTGAGGACGGGTGGGTCGAGGAGTTGACGAGCTTTGCCGCCGTCGAAGAGCACCTGGCCCAGCGGCCGCACGGGCTTTCCGAGGAGGATCGTGCGGAGCTGGATCAGCACGCGGCGCGATCGCGGGAAGACCGCTGGGCGTATTGGTCCGGCGAGTTGGCGCGGTGCATCCGCTGTTATGCGTGCCGCGCGGCGTGTCCGCTGTGCTATTGCGAGCGCTGCATCACGGAGAACAACCAGCCGCAGTGGGTCCCGGTTGCGTCGGACCGGTTCGGCAACCTGGAGTGGAACGTGGTGCGGGCCATGCACCTGGCCGGCCGATGCGTGAATTGCGGTTCGTGCGCGGCGGCGTGTCCGGAGAACATCCGGATCGACCTGCTGAACCAGGTGCTGGCGCAAGAGGCGATGACGCAATTCGGCGCCGAAGCGGGCTACAGCGTCCGCAAAGCGTATGCACTGGCCGCGTTCAAGCCCGACGACAAGGAAACCTTCATCCGGTGAGGCCATG
>CAZBFW010000116.1:0-9272 GCA_964491135.1 uncultured Phycisphaeraceae bacterium
GCCACCGATCCGCAGTCCAGGTGGTCGCGCCCGATCACGATTGGAGCCTTGACCTCGCCGCGGGCAACCAGGTCGTTGAAGACCAGGCCCATCCTGTCGCGCTCGCCGTATCCCAACCAGCAGATGCGGCACGGCAGGCCCTGGAACGCCACCCGCTCGCCCGCCAGGCGAATCCACCGGCACAGATGCTCGTTCTCCGGGAACGTCTCCAGCACGGCCCGGTCCGTCCGCGCGATGTCCGCCGGATCACCGGACAGGGCACACCACCGGAACGGCCCCTGCCCCTCGCAGAACAGCGGCCGTATGTACAGCGGCACGAATCCACCGATCTCAAACGCGTCCGCCACGCCGGCCAGCTTTGCCTGCCCGCGGATGTTATTGCCGTAATCAAACGTGACGGCCCCGCGCCGCTTCAGCTCCAACATCGACCGCACGTGCTCCGCCATGGTTCGCATGGACTCGACCACGTACCGATCGGGATCGCGACGCCGAAGCTCCAGCGCCGCCTCGTAGGCCATGCCGTTGGGCACGTAACCGTCCAGGGCATCGTGGGCCGAGGTCTGGTCCGTCAGCAGGTCCGGCGTGACCTTGCGCCGGATCAGCTCCGCCAGCAGGTCCGCCTGATTTCCGCACCAGCCGATCGAAACCGGCGTGCCCGACGCCTTTGCCTGCAGCGCCCGTCCGATGGCCGCATCCAGCGAGTCGGCCACCTCATCCAGGTAGCGATCCCGCAATCGCTTGTCGATTCGCGCCCGATCCACTTCGGCGATCAGGCATGTGCCCTCGTTCATGGTGCCGGCCAGCGGCTGGGCCCCGCCCATCCCGCCAAGCCCCCCCGTGACCACCAGCCGACCGTTCAGCGATCCGCCGAAGTGCTGCCGCGCCGCCGCCCCGAACGTCTCGTACGTGCCCTGCAGAATGCCCTGCGTGCCGATGTAGATCCAGCTTCCGGCCGTCATCTGGCCGTACATGGTGAGCCCGAGCCCCTCCAGCCGGCGAAACTCGTCCCAGGTGGCCCAATGCGGCACCAGCAGCGAGTTCGCGATGAGCACGCGCGGCGCATCCGCGTGCGTGGTGGCCACACCCACCGCCCGGCCGGACTGCACCAGCAACGTTTCGTCCGGCCCCAGCGCCTTCAGCGCCGCCACGATGCGGTCGAAATCCGCCCAGCTTCGGGCAGCCCGTCCACTGCCGCCGTACACGATCAACTGGTCGGGCTTCTCGGCCACTTCCGGATCAAGATTATTCATCAGCATCCGCATGGCCGCTTCGGCCTGCCAGGTCTGGCAGGTGCGTTGCGTTCCGCGTGGAGCATGCACCACTCGTTTGTTCGTGTCTGTCGATGCTCTTGGACTGGACATGGTTTCTCCTGCGTGCCGAATCGGCCTGAGCGGGAGGCCCAGACCGGGCCGCCACGTTCGGGCATTATACCGGCCACCGCCGCGTCAGTCCCCACCTGTGCAGAACGCGGAGGACCCTTCCCGGTCCCTGTGATTTCGCGTCTAATGTCCGCGACCATGGCCGGATCCGCAGCCAACGCACCGCCTCCCGAGTTGCTTGCCCCCGCCGGCGACGAGACCGCTCTCCGCGCCGCCGTGGCCAACGGGGCCGACGCGGTGTATTTCGGCGCGGACGATTTCAACGCCCGGCGCCGCGCGGCGAACGTTCCGCTGGCCCGCCTGCCCGCGACCATCGACTTCCTCCACAACCACAACGTGCGTGCCTGCGTCACGTTGAACACGCTCATTTTCTCCAGTGAACTGGGCCGCGCCGCGCGTTACATCGAGCGGATCGCCGAAGCCGGCGCCGATGCAATCATCGTGCAGGACCTGGGCATCGCCAGGCTGGCCCGGCGGATGGTGCCGACCCTGCCGATTCATGCGTCCACTCAGATGACGCAGTCGAACGCGATCGGATTGACCCTGCTGGCGGAGCTGGGCGTGCAGCGGGTGATTCTCGCTCGCGAACTGTCCGTCCAGCAGATCGAGTCCATCGCCCGGGCAACCACCCTGGACCTGGAGGTGTTCGTCCACGGCGCGCTGTGCATTTCCTACAGCGGACAGTGCCTGGCCAGCGAGACTCTCTTTGGCCGCAGCGCCAATCGCGGCGTGTGCGCCCAGGCGTGCCGGCTCCCGTACCAGCTCGTCATCGACGGCGAGCCCGTCGATGCCCCCGACGCGGATTACCTGCTCAGCCCGCGCGATCTGGCCGCCTGGGACCGCGTGCGAGAGCTGACTGCCATCGGCGTCCGGGCGTTCAAGGTCGAGGGCCGGCTCAAGGCCGCCCCATACGTCGCCGCCGCAACCGCCCTCTATCGAAACGCCATCGACGCCGCCGTCGCCGGCCGGCACTTCTCGCCCGACGCGCAGCAGGAATCGGACCTGGCCCAGTGCTTTTCTCGCGGATTCTGCCACGGATTTCTCGACGGACCCCGTCATGACACCCTGGTTCACGGCCGGTTCCCCAAAAGCCGCGGCGTGTGGTTGGGCTCCGTGGTCGGCCGAACACGCAACGGCCTGCGGGTTGCACTGGACGCGAAGACGCACGGGGCGGACATCGCGGCGGTGAAGCCCGGTGACGGACTGGTGTTCGATCAGGGCCGCCCGGACGAGCCGGAAGCCGGCGGCCGGGTGTACGCCGTCAGGCAGGCGCCGGTCGGCCTGTCAGATGGTGGCGTGGTCGTGGAACTGGAGTTCGGGCGCGACGATGTTGACGTTTCGTCCGTGGGCATCGGGGCGCAGGTGTGGAAGACGGACGATCCGGCGGCCCGCCGCCGCCTGGAGCAGACGTACGCCCGGGATGTCGTCGTCCGCCGCAGCCCGCTCACTGCGCGGGCATTTCTTGGCGCGGAAGGAAGACTGTGCGTTGAATTCGTGGATCAGGATGGTCATGCAGCCCGCGTGACAACGGATCGAGCCCCGGAGCCGGCCTCGCGGCATCCGCTGACCCGCGAGCTGCTTTCTGCGCAACTGGGCCGGCTGGGCGACACGCCGTTTGCGTTGGCCGACGTGACGCTGGAGGGACCGCAGGGGCAAACCGACGTTCTGCCCGTCATGGTGCCCAAGAGCACGCTGAATGAGCTCCGCCGGCAGGCGGTGCACCAGTTGCTCGAGGCCCGCCGAACGGCCTCACGACACGCCGTGGCGGACCCCGCAGCGCTGCAATGGCTTCGCTCGCAGGTCGCGGGCCGGGGGTCAGCGGATGGCGAGCCGCGCCTGCACGTGCTCGTGCGGGACGCGGGGCAGTTCGCCGCCGTAACGGAAACGGTGGTCCGCACGGGTGTTTCCGTGGCGACCGTCTATATCGACGATCCGGCAGAAATCTCCGCGGATGACCTCCGTGCGGCGCGGCAGGCCGGCCTCGCTATCGGCGTGGCGACGCCGCGGGTGCTCATGCCTGGCGAGGAGGCAGTCGTTGCCGCACTACTTGATGCCGGGCCGGACGCCGTCCTGGTCCGGAACCTCGCGTGCCTTGCGCGGTTCCGAGAACACGCGGGTCGGATCACGCTTGTGGCCGATGCGTCGCTGAACGCCGCGAACGAGCTGGGTGCTGCCGCCGTGCTCGCCTGGGGCGCGACGCGCTGGACGCCGGCGTTCGATGTGCCTCCCGCAGACCTGCTGGCTGCCCTCGAAGTCGTACCCGGGCACACGGTCGAGCCCGTGCTCTGCCAGCACGTTCCCATGTTTCACACGGCCTATTGCGTGGCCGCCGCGCGTCTGTCGCACGCTTCCGAGTGCACCACATGCAGCCGCCCGTGCATGCAGCACGATATTCGCCTGCGGGACCGTAAGCACGTGGACCATCCCGTTCGGATCGACGCGCACGGCCGGAGCACGGTCTTCAGTGCGTTCGCACACGGGTGTGTGGGGCTGTTCCCCGAGTTGCGCGGTGCCGGCGTGCGAGATTACCGCATCGAGCTGTTGGACGAACCGCCCGAGACGGTCGCTCCGCTGTTGGAGGACCTCACAGCCCTGCTGAGCGGAATGGCTGATCCCGAGACGACGCTCCAACGTCTGGCCCGCCTGTACCCACGCGGCATCCGCACAAGGGTGCCCGCTCCGGACGCAGTCGATCCGTAGCACGACCCGGTTCCGGTTGCGGTCAGACGGTTGCCTCCGGTATCGTATGATGACGTCCGGGTGAGTGGCGGAATGGCAGACGCTGGGGACTTAAAATCCCCTGGGGGGTTCCCCCCGTGCGGGTTCGAATCCCGCCTCGCCCAATTGTCTGACGCCAATTCGCTCGGCAGGTCCGGCTGTTGCGACGCGAGCAATCGGCTGCTTTGCCGCTCCCCGCAATGATCCTGACCCCGCGGCATTCCCTGATTGTGCGGAGGATGCGCCGCAACCGACGCCTGCTCCGCTGCCACATCAAGATGACAATGGATCTCATGGGCGTTCCCTTTCGCAGAATGACCCGTCGTTTGCAGTTGCCCTGGAACGCCCTTCTCATGCGCAGCCTCACTGAAGCGCGACTTTATTGAGGCAAACGGATGGACGAGTTGGTAACATGCACTACCGGAGGGTCAAGAAAACCCTGCTCCATTTCGTGTTTGGGACAAGCACTCGCTCCGGTGAATCGCCGGACCGGTTCTGCCTGCAGACGATGCAACGACAAGGAGTCGATGGTCGCCTGTGACAGCGCGACTTCTTCGGCTGTACGCCGTTGCCCATTGGCCGGAAGCCGGCGGATCAGCGGGGCCCGCGCATCGGTCACTGGGAAGAAGAACAGGAGGCAGATGAAATGGGACCCAAGTGTTTCATGCAGTTGGTCGGCTTGGCACTCGCGATCATGCTGACCACGGCGACCGGACCGGCACTGGCTCAAGCCGGATCGCGGGCGGCGGGCAACGGGGACTACAACGGCGACGGCACCATAAACTTGGCGGACTATGCCGCGTTTCCGGCGTGCATGGCCGGACCGGGCGGCGGCTTGGGCGCCGGCTGCGGGGCGTTCGATTTCAACGTCGACAACGATGTGGACCTTGCCGACTTTGCCGGATTTCAGCGGGTGATCGGCACGTCCTTCGTGCCTCCTCCCGGCATGGTCTTCATTCCCGCGGGCGAGTTTCAGATGGGCGATACGTTCACTGAGGGCCAGACAAGCGAGCGGCCCGTGCACGCGGTCTGCCTGGATGAGTTCTGCATGGATGCGCACGCGGTGACGAACCAGCAGTACGCAGACGCGCTCAACTGGGCCTGGGCCCAGGGCGGCCTCATCAGCGTGAGCAGCGGCACGGTCTACAAGTACGGCGGAACCTACAGGTACTGTGAGACCACCACCGCCACCTCGTACAGCCGGATCACCTGGAACGGTAGCACGTTCGGCGTGGTCGCGGGCAAGGAAGACCACCCGATGGTGATGGTGAGCTGGTACGGGTCGGTAGCGTACTGCAACTGGCGCAGCGCGATGGAGGGCAAGCCACTCTGCTACAACTTGTCAAACTGGACGTGTAACTTTGCCGCGGACGGCTACCGGCTGCCGACGGAGGCCGAGTGGGAGAAAGCGGCCCGAGGCGGCGCGGCCGGGCATCGCTTTTCCTGGTCGGACACGGACACCATCCAACACGCCCGGGCAAACTACTACAGCTTCTGGCAGGGCGGGGTTCCGAAATACCCCTACGACACAAACCCGTCGCCGGGCTACCACCCGACGTTCAGCGCAGGGTCGAGCCCGTACACCAGCCCCGTAGGGTACTTCGCCCCGAACGGTTACGGCCTGTACGACATGACCGGGAACGTGTGGGATCGGTGCAACGACTGGTTCAGTGCAACGTACTACAGCAGCAGTCCGTACAGCAATCCGACCGGGCCAACCTCGGGCACGGATCATGTTACGCGCGGAAGCAGTTGGGTCCACGATGCGTACCACTGCCGCGTGACGGCCCGCGGTGCCGAGGCCCCCGTAAACGTGCAGCCTTACATCGGGTTTCGCTGTGTGGCGGGGATTCCGCACCCCGTGGTTTGCCAGGAGGATACAGACTGCGACGACGGCGTGGCCTGCACCGAGGACATGTGCGTCGACGCTGTGTGTGTGTTCGCCCCCAGAGACGCACTCTGTGACGACGATGACCTGTGCACGATAGACACCTGTGATCCAGCCCAGGGGTGCGGCAATGAGCCCGTCCAGTGCTCGGTTGGGGAAGTCTGTGATCCGCTCACCGGTGACTGCGCACCGGACTGCAATGCAAATGGCATCCCCGACGCCGCGGATATTGCCGTGGGGACCAGCCAGGATTGCCAGCCCAACGGTGTACCGGACGAATGCGAGATTGCGGCGGGGACCGGTCAAGATTGTCAACCCAACGGGATCCCGGACGAATGCGACATTGCGGCGGGAACAAGTCAGGACACCGATGGAGATGGGAACCCGGACGAGTGCGTTCCTCCCGGCATGGTCCCCATCCCCGCCGGTGAGTTCCAGATGGGCGACACGTTCGCAGAAGGATACGCGATCGAGCTACCCGTGCACGCCGTCTACTTGGATGCGTTCAATATGGACCGCTTCGAGTTGACAAACCAGCGGTACGCGGACGCGCTGAACTGGGCCTGGGCCCAGGGTAATCTCATCAGCGTGACCAGCGGCGTGGTCTACAAGTACGGCGGAACCACTCACCCGTACTGCTCGACAACTGCGGCACCCACGGGAACCCCACATTATGGCGAACACAGCCGGATCACCTGGGATGGCGGCACGTTTGGCGTCACCGCGGGCAAGGAAGACCACCCGATGGTGGTCGTGACTTGGTACGGGGCAGTGGCATACTGCAACTGGCGCAGCGCGATGGAAGGCCGGACGCCGTGCTACAACCCCAGCACTTGGGCGTGCAACTTTGACGCGGGCGGCTACCGGCTGCCGACAGAGGCGGAGTGGGAGAAGGCGGCCCGTGGCGGTGTGGCCGGGCATCGGTTCGCATGGTCCGACACGGACACCATCCAGCACGCCCGGGCGAATTACCGCAGCTCGCCCAACTTCTCATACGACACGAGCCCAACGCGGGGGCATCATCCCACGTTCGACACGGGAGTTTATCCCTACACCAGTCCCGTTGGGTATTTCGCCCCGAACGACTACGGACTGTACGACATGACCGGGAGCGTATCCGAACTCTGCAACGACTGGTACTCTGGCTCCTACTACAGCACCAGCCCGTACTCAAACCCGACCGGGCCCGGGCCGGGCACGGAACGTGTTCTGCGCGGCGGCAATTGGAACGCCGAAGCGTTCTACTGCCGCGCGTCGGCTCGCGCGAGCAACAACCCCGGCCACTGCTCGTGTACCCAAGGTTTTCGTTGCGTCTTGCGTACTCAGTAGTGCTCTGCTCTCTTGTCATGTTGCAGTTGGCTCCCGGGGTTCAGGAGTGAAGCGTTTGCCGCCCGGCGCGCCGGCAGAGGAGGAAGCCCCAGAGTTTGCCGAGGCTTCGGGGGGCGGGGCGAGCCGGCTCAGACCTTTTTGGCCGGGGCGCGGTGCTCGATCATGGCGGCCTCGAAGCAGCACGCGTCATTCACAACGTTGCGGCGATGGCGCGTGTCGAGGACGCCGTGCGCTTTCCCAAAGGTGATCGCCACCACCGCACTGGTGAAGGACGCCCAGCGCTCGCGACCGTCCTGCTTCTGGCGGGGTGACCGCGGAGTCGGTTCGTCAGGGACCGGGACTCGGCCCCGGCAGGATCGGCATGTCTGGAATGGTCAGCCGGGCGGTGTCCACCGCGCGAGAAAACGTCGTCTCTTGGATTGCACGAATTGTCTGGGTACGATTGTGGTCTGAGGCCTGATGGCCGGCAAATCCCGGGTCATATGATCGGCCGGCTGAAAGCGATATGGACCGGATGCCGTGAACGAAGTCAGATTGCGTTCCCTTTGATGGAGGCAGCGTATGCGATCAACAAGCGCCGTGACGTGGTGCGGTCTCGTGCTGAGCATGGTACTGGCGGTCATCATGGGTTGCCAAGCCGGTTCGGGCGGCGGCGGCCGTTCCGGCGACGGCGATGATTCGAACAACAACGGCGATTCCGCCGATGACGGCGGCACCGGCTCGGCGATGTTCGACCGCTGGCTCACCCCCAGCTTTTTCAGAGGCTTTGACGTCAGCTACTTCAACTACGGAAGCGGCATCAAGAGTGCGGATGATTTCCTGGCCCTCAAGGCGACCGGCGCCAACCTCGCCCAGATCCAGTCCAACGAGGGCACCGTCGGCTGGGCCCCTCCGTACGCCGCCAATCCGGACGGCGTGACCGCCCTCGAAGACATGGTCGCGTGGTGCGGACAGGCTGAGCTCTACTACGTGATTGCCGTCCGCGAGGGGCCGGGGCGCCAATCGGTGGACCTGGACGCCGATGACACCGTCTGGGACAACCCCGACGAACAACAACGCTATGGCCAGATGCTCGCCGATATCGTTGCCCGCTACCAGGGCGACCCGTATTTCGCGGGCATCAACGTGATGGTGGAGCCCAACCCGCTCCGGATGGAAATCTGGGAGACCATTCAGACGCCGGAGGAGCTGGAGGCGGCGCTGGCGGACGCGGGCATCGACGTCAACGCGATGATGACCCTGTTCATCGACCGGATCCGCGAGGTCGATGCGACGTTGCCGATCATCGTGCAAAACGTGGTCTGGTCGAACCCGGAGTGGTGGTCGCTGCTGGAAAAACAGGACGACCCCTACGTCGTCTACGATTTCCACACGTACGAGCCCTTCAGCTTCACCCATCCGGACTGCGATGCGGCGGACTGCCCGGGCGTGAGCTATCCCGGCGAGTACTGGGGCCAGGTGTACGACCGCGAGTTTCTCGAGGACATCTTGTTCGCCGAGGTGATCGCCTTCCAGGAGAGGCACCAGGTGCCGATTCTCATGGGCGAATTCGGCATGCAGTACCCGCAGACGGGCGGTGTCCAGTTCCTGTCGGACAAAGTGGACATCGCCCTGAGCCATGGATGGCACTTCGCGCTGTGGAACTACCGTTCCGATACCGAAGATGCCCAGCTCATCAACTTCGACTATGAGAAATTCCCCGAGGAGTACTGGACCGAGGTCCTCGATTGGTTTTGAGCACGACTCCCCATGAGTCTCCCGCCGCAGACAGGGAATCTCTGCGTCGACACATGAGAAGAGCACAGGTTACGGGCAAAGAATAAGTGCTTCGGGGGCACTGCCGCCCGCGGGGCGTGGTCGCACGCGACTGGCGTCCCGGCCCGTGGTCATGCCTTGCTGAAGTGGGCGATCTCGTTATGGGAACTCCCGGTTTGGAGATCGCAAGCGATTCTGGTACA